>JBNLCA010000297.1:0-11349 GCA_050303575.1 Paracoccaceae bacterium | reverse complement strand
CGCTCAACCTCCGAGCGGACGGCGGGCAGGATGTCGGCCGCCGAGTACATCGCGTGGTAGGGCGCCGGCACGATGTAGGGCCAGTGCGGCTTGATGTAGGAAAGATGCGCCAGCCACGGCGCCGCGCCCCGGCTTTCGATGAAGTCGATGGCGCGCGAGGTCAGCCACGGCGTCTCGCTGTCCTCTTCGCGGATGTTCGCCGGGCGGTCGGCGTTCTTCATCAGCCAGCCCGAGGCGATCTCGCCATCGTCGGTGATGCCGGCGTTGGCATTCTCGTTCCACGGGTTCTCGGCCGCGTAGCCGCGCGCCTTGAGATATTCGTTGTAGGGCGAGCGCTGCTCGTCATAGAAGCCGTCCGGCCCCTCGCCCCAGAGGCCGTCGTCGCGGACCCAGATGTCGAAGCCGCATTCGGCGACGCGGGCGCCGATGACGCCGTCACGGGCGATGCCCAGCCGCTCCATCCCCTCGGCGTCGGCCGCCATGTGGGTCTTGCCGATCAGCCAGCTTTCCATCCCGAGCTTGCGCAGATGGTCGCCCAGTGTGATCTCGCCCACCTTGAGCGGATGGTTGTTCCATTGCGCGCCGTGGCTGTGCACGTAGCGTCCCGTGTAGAAACTCATCCGGCTGGCGCCGCAGACCGGCGACTGGACATAGGCGCGGGTGAAGCGGACGCCGCGCGCCGCGAGCCAGTCGATGTTCGGGGTCTTCAGCGTCGGGTGGCCGGCGCAGCCGAGGTAATCCCACCGGAGCTGGTCGAACATGATGAAGAGGATGTTGCGCGCGCGCTTCGTCATGGTTCGACTTCGACTTGAAAAGTGCGGGCGGGGCAAGCCCGCCCGCCAAGGCAATGGTCAGGGGAGCGACCCCTCGGGAATCGCGACGCCGATTTCCTGGTAGTAGCGGGCGGCGCCGGGATGCAGCTTCATGCCGGCCGCGTGGACGGCGTAGTCGAGCGTGATGTCGTTCAGCCAGGGCGTCGTCGCGCGGGCGGCCTCGACATTGTCCCAGAACGCCTTGGTCAGCTTGTAGACCTCGTCGTCCGGCATGTCGGCGCGGGTCATGATCCCGACCTCGGAGGCGAGCGTGTAGACGTCGCCGTTCGACACCACGTTCGGTCCGTAGATGCCCTCGGGGATGATGTCGACGTCATTGCCGTCCTGGCTCGCCCAGAGCTCCTGGACGGTGGTGTTGGCCTCGTATTCCTCCTTGGTCATGCCGACGATGCGGATCTCGTCAGTCAGGGCCAGCTGCTCGACCACCGGATAGGGCGCGATGCCGATGTTGATGTAGACGTCGAACTGGCGGTCCTGAAAACCCTGGAAGGCCGAGGACCAGCTCGCCTTGACGCTTTCGTAGTCGCCCTCGTTGGCGTCGAGCCCGGTCGCCGCCTTGACGAAGAGATACGAGGCCGTCCAGGCGCCGCCGCCGGGCGGGCCAAGGAAGACCGATTTCCCTTCGAGGTCGTTCATCGTCATGATGCCGGAATCGGCGTGGGTCAGGATGTGGTACTGGCCCAGCGGGAACCACATGACGAGGCGCTGGTTCTCGGCCAGTTCCTCGTGATTGGCGACCTCCTGGTACATCGCCGTCCCGGTCTTCAGCCAGTTGTAGACGGTGGGCGAGGTCATGGCGAAGTCGAGCTTGCCCTCGGACAGCTCGATCCCGTGCTTGGTCGCCACCCCGGTCGCGTCGACGGTGATGTTATAGTCGGGCTGGTTCTGGTTGATGATGTTCGCGAAGGTGGTCATCGTCAGATAGGCCGATGTGCCCGGCGCGATGGTGGCAAGCTTCAGCTGCTCCTGTGCCGTGGCCGCCGCCCCGGCGCAGGCAAGCGCCCCGGCAAGCGCGATTGTCCTCAGTGACGTCATGTGCTGGATCCTCCCTGTTCTGCGGTTTGTCGTTGGGTCGTGCGCCGGTCGGGCGACGACAGTCGGTGAAAGGCGATGAGGCCGACGCCGAGCGCTGCGGCGGGTGCGGCATAGGTGGCATGCGGGATCAGGACGACGATGCCGGCCAGGATGCGCAGCGCGCGTTCCCACAGCGGAAGGGGCCGCGTGTCGAAGCCGGCGATGGCCGAGGCGACGCACCAGGTGGCAAGCGCGAAGGCCGAGACCGACCACAGAAGTCTGACCGGGTGGAAGCCGTCGACGATGATGAGGATGTCCTGGTGGTAGACGAAGAGATACGGGATCACGAAGCCCGCCAACGCCAGCCGCGAGGCGGCGAAGCCGGTCTCCATCGGGCCCGCCCCGGCGATCGGCGCGGCGGCGAAGGCGGCAAGTGCGACCGGCGGCGTGACCACCGAGAGCGCGGCGAAATAGACGACGAAGAGGTGCACGGCGATGGTCGGCAGGCCCAGCCCCTCGAGCGCCGGGCCGAGGACGATGGCAATGACGAGATAGGCGGCGCCCGTGGGCACGCCCATCCCCATCACGAGGCAGCCCAACATGACGAAGACCAGGCTGACCAGCAGGTTCGAGCCCGAGGCGTTCTGGATCGCCTCGGCGAATTGCAGGCCGATGCCGGTCATGTTGACGATGCCGATGACGAAACCGACCGAGGTCGCCACGATCATCAGCGTCCCCATCGTGCGGCCGGCATCGACCAGCGTCTTCAGCCACATGCGGGGGTGGCGGTAGTCGGGGAAGAAGGCGAGCGACAGGACTACCGCCGCAATGGTCGCGGCCCAGCCTGCGTTCTGCGGCGACCGCCCGTCGAGCAGCCAGATCACGAGGACGGCGAGCGGCACGACGAAGGCGAGGCCCTTCAGCCAGTCCTGCCGCGTCAGCACCGGTCGCTCCGCTTTGGGCACCGCGCCGATGCCGAGGCGTCGCGCTTCCAGCAGCACCGCGACGAAGAGCGAACCGTAGTACATCAGCGCCGGGATCGCGGCGGCGACGCAGATCAGCGGGTAGGCGATTCCGGTCACGTCGGCCATCAGGAAGGCGACGACGCCCATCACCGGCGGCATCAGCTGACCGCCCGACGAGGCGGCGGCCTCGACCCCGCCGGCGAAGGCGGGCGAGAAGCCGGATCGCTTGATGACCGGTATGGTGAAGACGCCGGTCGAGACGACGTTGGCGATGGGTGCGCCCGACATCGTGCCGAACATCGCCGAGCCGACCACGGCGGCATGCGCCGGCCCGCCGGCGAACCGACCGGTCGCGGCGAAGGCGAACTTCATCAGGACCTCGCCCGCGCCCGACGTCTGGAGGACCGCGCCGAAGAGGATGAAGACCAAGACGATGCGCGAGACGACCTCGACCGGGGCGCCGAAGACGCCGTCGGTCGAGAACCACATGTTCTCGGCCACCCGGCGCCAGTCCTCGGCCACGGCGAGCCAGCCCGAGGGGCCGAGCGCGTACCAGACGCACGCCAGCATCACGAGCGCCATCGGCAGGCCGAAATAGCGCCAGGTCAGGTAGCCGGTGATCGCGATCCCGGTCCAGGCCAGCACGTCGTCGAGTGTCGAGATGGTGATGAAGAACTGCTCCTGCCTGAGCATCAGGTCGGTCCAGCCCCACATGATCCAGAGGAAGAGCGCCGCGATGGCGAGATGCAGCGCCGCCTGCCAGCGTGTCCGGTTCATCGTGTCCGAAAGGAGCGCGATCGAAAGTCCCAGCCCGACCGTCAGCGTCGAGAGCCAGATGTTGTCGAGAAGCCCCCAGCCACCGACATAGAACGCCAGCCCCGCAAGCGCGACGGCCAGCGCGTTCGCACCCAGATTCATGATCCTGGCCACGGTATCCTCCCCCTGTGTGCCCGAGACTGCGCGTTCCGCTTCACCGATCAACGAGAGTTGCAAAACGTGCCACTGTGCGGCACGTTTTCCCCTTGGCGCCGGTTGGGGGAGGGAATGGCCGAGCTCAGGAACCGCTCGCTCGAGCGGGGAATCACGCTGATGGAGATCATCGCGCGCACCGGTTCGGCCTCGCTGGCCGAGCTGCACCGCGAATGCGGCATCCCGAAATCGACGATCCGCCGGCTTCTCGGCACGCTCGTCGCGCGGCGCATCGTCCACCGCTCGCTCGCCGACCGGCGCTACCGCTCGAACGTGACGATGACGACGAGCTTCGATGCTCCGGTGCCGAAGGGGACGGCGCTCTACATCGACGTGGCGATGCCGGTTCTCGCCGAACTGACGCGACGGATCGAATGGCCGTCGGACGCGCAGATCGTCGACGGCGGCACGATGCGCATCGTCGATTCAACGCGGCCGCTCAGCCCGTTCCACCTCTACCGCGGCGTCATCAACCGCTCGATCAACATCTACGGATCGGCGACCGGCCTTGCCGCGCTCGCCGCGATGGACGAGGCGCAGATCCTGGCGAAGATCGAACTGACGGGCGACGATCCGGACTTCGGGCTCAGGCGCTTCCGACTGACCCGCGCCCGCTTCTTCGCCGAGATCGAGCGCACGCGGGCGCGCGGCTACGGCGTCAGGATGCTGTCCTACCGCGGCGAGACGCTGATCGACGACGGGCTTTCGGCCATCGGCCTGCCGATCCGCCGCGGCGACGGCGAGGTCCACGGCGCGGTGAGCCTGCTCTTCCCGAAGCACTATGCCTCGCCCGAGGAGATAGCCGATCGCTATCTCGGCGAGTTTTCCGAGGCCGCCCGCCGGATCGAGCGTGACCTCGCGCTCTACCAGAGCGGGCCGGTCGGGCGGAAAGGCCCCTGACCCTTGCCGCCGCGCGCCGGTTTGCCTATGCGGAGGCCATGAAGGTTTATGGCATTCCCACCTGCGAGACGGTGAAGAAGGCGCTGGCGGCGCTCAAGGCCGCCGGCAAGTCGCCCGAGTTCCGCGACGTCCGGGCCGAGCCCTTGGACGAGGCGACGCTGAAGCGGTTCCTCGACGCGTTCGGCGAGAGGCTGGTCAATCGCGGTTCGATGACCTGGCGCAACCTCCCGGACGAGGAGCGCGCGAAGGCGCCCAAGGTCCTCCTCAAGATGCACCCGACGCTGATGAAGCGGCCGGTGATCGAGGACGGCGCGGTCCTGACGCTGGGCTGGACCAAGGACGTGCAGGCCACGCACCTGAACTGAAACGGCCCGCCGTGGGGGCGGGCCGCAACTCGGGCGTCGGCCCGGAATTCAGAGCAGCTTGAGGTCGCTCGCCGAGGAACGTCCGTCGCGGCCGGACTGGAGTTCGTAGGCGATCTTCTGGTTGTCGTTCAGCCCCTTCAGGCCCGCGCGCTCGACCGCCGAGATATGGACGAAAACGTCCTTCCCGCCGTCATCGGGTGCGATGAACCCGTATCCCTTGGTGCTGTTGAACCACTTCACGGTGCCCGTCGGCATATCCGCAGTCTCCTTCAGTTCGTATCCCCGGGGCAGCATGCTCCCGAGGAGCGGCCAGGTCTTCCAAGTCTCCCGGCTGCCTTGGTCGAAGGAGGCGGTCGTGAAAGTCTGAGTTCGCAACCTCAAGGATGCCGCAACCGTGCAAAAAATCAAGCCTGACGCTATTTCGGTCGGAATCCGTGGACAATCTTGTCCAGTGAGACCGGTCCCGCGCCCCGGACAACCAGCACCACCAGAACGAAAATCCAGAGCGCGCGCTGGTCGAGGATGAGCGACGAGGGATCGCGGTCGAACCATGCGCCGATGTCCCCCGCGCCAAGGCCGTGGCCGGTGATATCGACCCAGCTTTGCACGACGACGAAGCCGATCATGCCGAGGCTGGCGAGGCGGGTGAAGAGGCCAAGGACGATCAGCGCCGGCAGCAGGAACTCGGCATACATCCCCGCGAGCGCGACGAGCGTGTGGAGGGCGGAAAGCTGCGAGACGTCGTAGCCCACGGCCTCCATCGCCTTGGGGAAGATCTGCGCATAGGCGCCGGGCGTGGGCGTCAGGACGCCGCCGAACTTGGTGGCGGCCGACTTCCAGAAATAGGCCAGGAAGACGCCGGCGAAGACCAGCCGCGCGAGAGTGGGAAGAAGCCAGGCCTGCGCCTCGATCCGGGCGAAGATGGCGTCGTGCAGACGGAAGAGGGCGGTCATGTCAGGTCTCCGGTCTTGGCGTCCGTCAGGGCGTTGCCCTGGAGGAGAAGGGTGAGGGTCGGGCCGGGGTCGAACCCCTCGCCGGCGGCGGCGATGGCCTCGCCCAACGTCAGGCCGCGGGCGAGCGCGGCGATGAAGTCGGCGCCGCCGGGCGGAATGCGCGAGACCAACGGGTCAAAGCCCGGCCGGGTGACGAGGACGTCCTCGGCCTCGCGGCCGGGTTTTGGCGCATCGTCTGAAGTGTTCGCCAGCCAGATGCCGTGGAGCGGCCAGCGCGAGCGGATCACGCGCACGGCGGGGGCCAGCGCGAAGCGGGCCGCCATGAGATCGGTCGCGGCCAGGGCCTCGGGCCCGAGCGGCACGGCGTCGGCGGCGTGGTAGCTCTGCCGCCGCGCCATCTCGAGCCGCGCGACGTCGGGCAGGTACCCAAGGTGCGCCGCCGGCGGGAAGCTTTCGAGGAACGCCGGCATCTCGGCGCCGTAGAACATCAGAAGCGGCGAGGAAGGCGGATGCGCACGCAGGAAGACGCCGGCCATCGCGGTGAAGAACTCGTCGCCCACCAGCTTGCGAACCACCGGGAAGGCGACCTCCAGGGCCTCGGTCAGGCTGACCGCGACGTTGTTGCGGTAGACGTCGAACCGGCGGCCGGCGGGGCGCCCGTCCGGGCCGGTCAGGCCCTCGGGCGCCTGGCGCTGGCTGTCCAGCACCGCGCCGCGGAACTCGGCCTCGATGGTCATGCGGCGGCCAGGATGCGGGCGGCACGCTCCGCCTCGGCGGCAAGCGTCGGCCAGTCCGGCACGTCATTGTCCCATTCGATCAGCGTCGGCCTCGCGCCCTGCGCCATGACGGACGCGTAGAGGTCCCAGACCGGGTCGGTCACTTCCGAGGCGTGGTTGTCGATCAGAAGCGGCGCGCCGTGATCGTCCATGTCCTGACCATGGCCGCCAAGATGGACCTCGCCGACATGCTCGATCGGGAAGGCCGAGAGGTAGGCGGCCGGGTCGGTCTGCTGGTTGGTCGCCGAGACGAAGACGTTGTTGACGTCGAGCAGTAGCCCGCAGCCGGTGCGGCGGACGATCTCGGCCAGGAAGTCCGTCTCGGCCATCTCGGACTCGGCAAAGGCGAGGTAGGTCGACGGGTTCTCAAGCAGCATCCGGCGGCCCAGCGTTTCCTGCACCTCGTCGATGTGCGCGGCCACGCGGGCCAGCGTCGCCTCGGTATAGGGCAGCGGCAGAAGGTCGTTCAGATACGCGCCCTCGTGCGTCGACCAGGCGAGATGTTCGGAGAAACTGGCGGGGTTCAGCCAATCGGTCAGATGCCTCAGCCGCGCGAGATGCTCGCGGTCGAGCCGTCCCTCGCCGCCGATCGAAAGGCCGACGCCATGAACGGAAATCGGGAACCGCTCGGCCAGCGCACGCAGTTGCGCCAGCGGTCGGCCTCCGTCGCCCATGTAGTTCTCGGCGTGGATCTCGAGCCATTCGACCGGGCCGGCATCGGCCATGATCGCGGCATAGTGCTGCGGCTTGTAGCCGACGCCTGGCCTGGCGGGCAGCTGGTCGCGGACCTGATCGAGCATCTCGTCCCCCGAATGCTCAAAGAAAAGGGCCCCCGGCAGGCGCGCCGCCGGGGGCGATGCGTCACGCCGGCAGGTCGCGGTCGAGCGCCTCGAGCGCACCCGTCCGGTCGCCCGGCAGGTCCATCGTGGTGCAGGTGCCGGCCGGCACCAGCTTCCAGGCGTTGCCCTGGTAGTCGACGGTCGAGGTGCCGGCGCAGGTCGTGCCCGGACCGGCGGCGCAGTCATTCTCGCCGGCGAGCGCGACACCGAAGCATTTCTCGGTCTGCTGCGCGGCGGCCGGGGTGGCGAAATGCGCGGCGAAGGCGGCGGCAACGGCACCCGCGACGGCGAGCGATTTGACGTGTTGGCTCATGTGGTTCTCCCGTAGATGGCAAGGCTCAACGCTTGCGATGGCCATTGGGTACCGGCGAGCGTACATAAATCTCCACTCACAGGCGCGTGCATTACACAGCCGTGACGGATTGAAACAATTTCCGTGATCGGGTGCGGGGGCGGCGCGCGGCCGCCCCGGCCTTAAACCTGATCGGGCGCAAGTGCCTCTTTTTCAAGGCCTTCCAGTGCCTCGTGGAGCGCCATGACCTCGGTCCGGTTCTCGCCCAGACGGCGGACCGAGACGGTCCTTTCGGCCACCTCGCGCTCGCCGATGGCCAGGATCACCGGCACTTTTGCAACAGAATGCTCGCGGACCTTGTAGTTGATCTTCTCGTTCCGGATGTCCGCCTCGGCCCGCAACCCGCGCGCCCTCAGCGCCTCGACGACCTGGTGCACGTAGTCGTCAGCGTCCGAGACGATGGAGGCCACGACGACCTGCCGGGGCGCCAGCCACAGGGGCAGCTTGCCGGCGTAGTTCTCGATCAGGATGCCGATGAACCTTTCGAACGAGCCGAGGATGGCGCGGTGCAGCATCACCGGGCGATGCTTCTCGCCGTCGGCGCCGATATAGGTCGCGTCCAGCCGCTCGGGCAGCTGGAAGTCGGCCTGGAAGGTGCCGCACTGCCATTCCCGCCCGATCGCGTCGGTCAGCTTGAAGTCGAGCTTCGGTCCGTAGAAGGCGCCCTCGCCGGGGTCGACGACGAAGTCGTTGCGGATCGTCAGGATCGCCTTTTCCAGCGCCGCCTCGGCCTTGTCCCACTGCTCGTCTGTGCCGATCCGGACGTCGGGCCGGGTCGAGAGCTTGATGTCGAACTTGGTGAAGCCCGTGTCGCGGTAGATGGTCGAGAGAAGCCCGATGAAGCGGGCGCATTCGTCGGCGATCTGGTCCTCGGTCGCGAAGATATGCGCGTCGTCCTGGGTGAAGCCGCGCACCCGCATCAGGCCGTGCAGCGCGCCGTGCGCCTCGTAGCGGTGGCACGAGCCGAACTCGGCCAGACGCAGCGGCAGGTCGCGGTAGGACTTGATGCCCTGGTTGAAGACCTGGACGTGGCAGGGACAGTTCATCGGCTTCAGAGCGTTGACGCGCTTTTCGTTCGCGTGCTCCTCGTCGATTTCCGTGATGTACATGTTCTCGCGGTACTTGTCCCAGTGACCCGACGCTTCCCAGAGCTTGCGGTCCACCACCTGCGGGGTCTTGATCTCCTTGTAGCCGGCGGCGGTCAGGCTGCGGCGCATGTAGTCCTCGAGCGCGCGGTAGATCGCCCAGCCGTTCGGGTGCCAGAAGACCATGCCCGGCGCTTCTTCCTGGAAGTGGAAAAGCTCCATCTCGCGGCCGAGTTTCCGGTGGTCGCGCTTGGCGGCTTCCTCGAGCATCGTCAGGTGCGCCTTCAGGGCCTCGCGGTTCTTGAAGGCGACGCCGTAGATGCGCTGGAGCTGCTTGTTCTTGCTGTCCCCGCGCCAATAAGCGCCGGCGACGTTCATCAGCTTGAACGCATCGGCCGGGACCTGGCCGGTGTGCTGAAGGTGCGGGCCGCGGCAGAGGTCCTGCCAGTCGCCGTGCCAGTACATGCGGATCTTCTGATCCGCCGGGATCGCCTCGACCAGCTCGACCTTGAACGGTTCGCCCACCTTTCGGTAATGCGCGATGGCGTCGTCGCGCGACCAGACCTCGGTGCGGACCGCGTCACGCGCGGCGATGATCTCGCGCATCTTCTTCTCGATGGCGCCGAGGTCCTCGGGCGTGAAGGGCTCGGCGCGGTCGAAGTCGTAGTACCAGCCGTTCTCGATCACAGGGCCGATCGTGACCTTCACATCGGGCCACAGCTCCTGGACCGCGCGCGCCATGATATGCGCCAGATCGTGACGAATGAGTTCCAGCGCCGGACCGTCGTCCTTCATCGTGTTGATGGCGATGGTCGCGTCCTTGTCGATCGGCCAGGCGAGGTCCCAGTGCTGGCCATCGACGGTCGCGGAAATGGCGTTCTTGGCCAGCGACTTGGCGATGGACTCGGCGACCTCGGCAGCGGTCACGCCGGCGTCGTACTCGCGCTTGTTGCCATCGGGGAATGTCAGGGAAATCTGGGCCATCGGCCTCGGCTCCTCGTCGGTTTGGCGCCCACCAAGCGCCCGGTTGCGGGTATGTGGCGGGCTTCTTGAACCGGTGTCCGGCGCAAGTCAAGACGGCCGAAAGGGCCGTGCACATCGCGTGCACAACCGGTACACAGCCCGTACACCGCCCGCGCAGGACAGGAGCCGCCGATGCCCGAGACCCTCGTCACGCCCGAAGGCCGCGAGATCGCCTATCACCTGACGCCCGGCAAAGGGCCCGGCGTGGTCTTCCTTGGCGGGTTCCGGTCGGACATGGAGGGGACGAAGGCGCTGGCGCTGGAGGAGTGGGCGAAGCGCACGGGACGGGCGTTCCTGAGGTTCGACTATTCCGGCCACGGTTCCTCGGGCGGGACGTTCGAGGACGGCGCCATCGGCGACTGGGCCGCAGATGCGCGCGCCGTCATCGGCCTGACCGACGGGCCGCAGGTCCTGGTCGGCTCGTCCATGGGCGGATGGATCTCGCTTCTGATCGCGCGGGACTGGCCGGAGAAGGTGGCGGGTCTCGTCACAATCGCCGCGGCGCCGGATTTCACCGAGGCGATGTGGGACGGGTTCGACGAGGACGAGCGCCGGGCGATGACCGATGCCGGCATGGTGTTGCGTCCATCGATCTATTCCGACGCGCCCTATGTCTTCACCCGGCGGCTGATCGAGGAGGGGCGCGAGCGGCTGGTCCTGAACAGTCCCTTGCGGCTCGAGATGCCCGTCCGGTTCCTTCAGGGCGCGGCGGACGAGGATGTCGAGGTCGAGGTGGCGCTGCGGCTTCTGGATCATGCCGAGGGCGCCGACATACGGCTGACGTTGGTGAAGGGAGCGGATCACCGCTTCTCCTCGCCCGACTGCCTTGCACTTATCGAACAATCGGTCGAGATGGTTCTGGAACGGGCAGGGTAGCCGTGGCGGGGGCCGAAACGACATGAATCGAACCGTTCGCTGTGGATTTCGGCGCAGGATCTCGCGCCCGGCCAGCAGTTTTTAGACCAGTGCCTTTCGGTGTCCACACCGGATCGCGGCCGCTCTCCTGCCAGGACGCCGGTCGTGATCGAACCGCTTGTCCTCTTGCCCGAGATGATGTGCGACGCCCGGATGTGGCGCGCGCAGGCCGAGGCGTTGAGCGCGGAGCGTGCGGTGACGATTGCGCCGACGCATCTTGGCGCCTCGGTCGGCGAGGTGGCGGCGCAGGTGCTCGACGCGGCGCCGCGCAAGTTCGCGATGGCCGGGCTGGGGCTGGGCGGCGTCGTCGCGCAGGAGGTTCTGCGCCGCGCGCCCGAACGGATTTCGCGGCTGGCGCTC
>JBNLCA010000296.1:0-3994 GCA_050303575.1 Paracoccaceae bacterium | reverse complement strand
GTCCGCACCACCATCGACGGTTACGAGGCGGCGCGGCTGGCGAACGGCGAGCGCGACAGCCGCCACCGGATCGAGCATATCGAGCTGATCGACCGGGGCGACGTGAACCGCATCGCGCGGCTCGGCATCACCGCCTCGCTCCAGCCGCCGCATCCGCCGGGCGCGATGGACTTCGGGCTGGAACCGACGCTCGCCAACATCGGGCCCGAGCGCTGGCCGGACGCCTATCTGTGCCGGACCCTGCACGAGGCGGGCGCGCCGCTCGCCTTCGCGTCCGACTGGCCGGTGACCGACATCTCGGTCATGCGCGGCATCGGGGCGGCGCAGACCCGCCAGCCCTATCCGCAGTGCCAGGACGAGCGTGTCGGGCTGATGACGACGCTTCACGCCTACACTGCCGGCGGCGCCTGGGCGGCGCACCGCGAGACGGTGACCGGCACGCTCGCGGTCGGCCTCGCGGCGGACGTCGTCATCCTCACCGCCGACATCGAGGCGGTCAGGCCCGAGGACATCGCCCGCATCGGCGTCGCGCGGACGATCTGCGGCGGGCTGACGACCTACGCGGCCTAGCGCCCTATTGGGTGTACGGCGAGGTCCCGCCCAGCGAGTCGTTCGTGTGCGCCTTCAGAAGGTCGCACAGGCACGCCGCATCGGTGCAGGCGTCGCGCTCGGCGATGAAATATTCGTCCACCGGCGGCGCGGTATGGTCCGTCTCCTGCCCGGTCGCATTCTCGTAGGCGTAGACATAGGCGAAGGTGTCGAGCTTCGACATCTCCCACAGATTGTAGTCGTCGCAGAGGATCTCGTGCGCCGGAACTGCCGGCGCATCGCAGCTGATATCGGACAGCACACCGCTATAGTTTTCCGCAAGCTCGGCGGTACGGGCGGCGACGCGCGCCGGATCGGCGCAGGTGTTCTGCGCGGCGGCGGGAAGGGCGGTGGCAAGGATCAGAAGGGCGGAGAGAAAGGGGCGCACGGAAGACCTCGCGTGGGGTTGACGGACGATCGCTAGTCGGCGGCCCGTCGCCGGTCAAGCAGGGGAAACCCCACCTTGCGCCCGCCGGGGTTCTGCGCCGGGGCGTCGGGTGCTAGAAGGCGGCAACGGAGGTTCCGATGCGCCTGCTTCTCGCCCTTGCGACCTGCCTTGCCCTCGCCGCGCCCGCGCGCGCGCAGCAGGAAGGGCCCGAGCTTCTGTCGGTCGAGGAGATCGTCGCCGCGGTCCGCGCGCTGGACACGCCCGAAACGTTTGCCCGCCTGGCCGAGGGGTTCGGCGTGCCCGACAGCCAGCGCGATCTCTACGCCGCGCATCTTGGCGCCATCTTCGCCGACGACCGGGTCGCCGCCGCCTTCGCCACCGATTTCGCGACGGAGCAGGGCACTTACGAGATCGTCTCGCGCGAGGAACTGACCGAGGTCGCCCGCTCGCTCGCCGTCGGCTGGGCCGGCGACACGGCGACGCTCGGCGTGGCGCGGCTTTCGCCCGAGGACCGCCGGGCGGCACTGACCGACAACCTCGCGGTGCTGGACAGCATGGCGGCCGGCCCCTGCGCCGCCGGCACCCGCGGCGCCCTCGACCCGGTCGAGGAGGCGCGCGCCGAGATCGCCTGGCTTGCCGGTCAGGACGACGAGACGACCGAGGCGCACCTCGCCCGCAGTCGCGCCGCCATCATCGCCGAGATCGCCGACGACCCGCCCTACGTGCCGCTCGACGAGGCCGAGGAGCGCCGTGCCGGCCAGGCCTACCAGGAGGCCGTCCTCGCCGCACTCGACGCCCACCCGCTGAAACCGCTGGTCCTCCAGGCGGTGCAGAACTTCGACATGGCGCCGGACGAGGCGGTCTGCGAGCTGACCCGCCTCTCGCTCAGGGCCGCGCTCGGCATCGAGGGCGAGACCGGCGATCTGGTGCTCAGGCTGGTGACGTCGGGCTGAGACGCTTCCGCCTTGCCGGCTGGGCGGAGGTCGTGGCAGGCTCGACGGCGATGATCCGCGCGCTCGGCTCCATTTCCCTTGCCATCGGCCTGGCCGTTGCCGCCCTGCCGGCGGCGGGCGACGAGGATTTGGCGGCCATCGCGGCCGCCGCCTTCCGCGATGCCGATCGCGAAAGCTTGCGGCCCGTGGCCCTGCGGATGCTCGCCCGGCAACGCCTGCCGCTGCGTTTCGCCGACGCGATGATCGATCATGTCCAGTCGATGCAGCATGTCTCCTATTACCTCGACAGGGTCGGCAGGCTGACGGCTGACCAGATGGAGCGCGGCCCGCTCTCGCGGCTCTTCGACAGATCCGATCCGATGGCCGAAGCAATGGAGATGGGCGAAGAACTGGTCGCCAATGGCGCGATGCGCCTCGGACCGGCCGATCAACGGTACAGCCTGCGGCTCCAGGCGACGGTCTTGGCGACCATGACGCCGTCGGATTGCGTCCGCTGGATGGACGGAACGATGGGGTTGAGGGAATATGACGCGGCCTTCTTCAAGGTGCTCGCCACCATGACGGTGGATGAATACCGCAAGTTCATGTCCTACATTCGCCGGGCCGTCCTGGCCGAACTGAAGCAGACCCGGCCGCCGGCCGCGCCCAAGTGGGGCGACATCGCGCGGTTCGAATTGGCCGTCGCGCGGATGGTGTTTGACGAGATTTTCGAGGCTGAGGACGGCGACGAGATAACGCAGTTCCTGCATTCGGACCGGACCGGAACGGACGCCGAGCGCTGCCGCCTCGCCTCCAACGCGCTCGAGCGCGTCCTGCGTGAGAAGGGGCCGGGAAGCGGACGGCTGGTGACGGTCTTCGCGATCTGGGACGGGGAAGAGGTTCCGGCCGGCAAGCCTCCGCCCGGCCGCTGATTTCCGCCCGCTATCCGAAACATTCCCCGCTTTTGCCCTGATTAGTACCCATTTCCCGCCCAACAGGGGGCACCGATTTATCTGACTTATTGGAGCCGTCGAGATGAAGAAAGTCCCAGGGGCCGGATGGCCGGTCACCATGTTCTTCGCGCTTTGTATGTTCGCGGGGGCGGTCGGCTTCCTGTTCTCCTTCGACTCGAGCGAGGCCGAGAAGGCACAGGCGCTCGTCGATGGCATCCCGGCGCCGGTCCCCCTCGACACCTTCGACCGGACGCGCGACGTGCATTCCTATGACGAGGTCAACATCGTCGGCTGGATCGACCCCGAGTACAATTACGAGCTCACCCAGACGCGGCGGCGCAAGCTGAGCTCCTACGACACGGTGCGGCGGATCTTCGTGCTCTTCGGTCCGGGCGATGCGCCCGGTACGAAAGCGGCGCGGGCCGTCCTGATCGTGCCGCCCGAGCGGGTCGACGCCCTCTTCGAAGAACTCCAGAAGACGGTGACGGTCCAGGGCAGCGAGCTGATGTTCACGGTGAACGGCCGGCGGGACGGCTCGCCCGACCTTGAATCGATGATCGAGGAGGCGATGCAGAAGGAAGGTCTGACCCGGGCGGCGAACTTCATCTACGTCGAGCCGTGGGAAGGATCGCGCGAGGCGGCGCTCAAACCGACCGGGGCGAACGTCAAGTGGGGCGTCTCGGGCGTGATGGCGCTGATCGGCGCAGGGCTTCTGCTGGCCGCCCTTGCCGGACGCCGCGCCAAAAGACGTTTCAAGGCGGCCTTCGCGGCGCTGCCCGAACACACCCGCGCCGAGCTGATTGCCGGCGAAAAGCGCCGAGATCGCCACAAGATGATCCAGGGCCTCGCCGGCTTTGCGGCTTTCGGCATCATGATTCTTTCCTTCAAGAATCCCGATCTGCTGTCGCCGAATATCGGCATCCTGGCGGTCGTCGCCTTCGTCTTTGCCTGGTGGAAGGGCATTTTCCGGAAACTGGCGGGCTAGGGGCGGGGCGGCCGGGTCGAGAGCGCGGTGTACGCTCGGTGCACGTGCGGTGCACATGGGTTTCGGGCTTGAATTGACGCGGTCGAGCGCGTATCTCGCCCGGGTCCGGCGACAGGAAGACTGACAGATGGCCAAGCTCAACCCGTTC
>JBNLCA010000295.1:0-7289 GCA_050303575.1 Paracoccaceae bacterium | reverse complement strand
GAGGGGCGGCGCATCTTCATTTCGGACCCGCGCAACCACTTCCCGCTGGATGAGAATGCGCCCTTCACTCTCCTCATGGCGGGCGGCATCGGGGTGACGCCACTCATCACCATGGCCCACCGGCTCCACGCGCTCGGCCGCGATTTCGCGATGCATTTCAGCGCGCGAAGCCGCGCCGCCTCGGGCTATGCCAGCGAGCTTGAGGCCGCGCCCTGGGCGGATCGCGTGGCGATGCACTTCTCGGCCGACGGCACGCGCGCCGACCTTGCCGCGCTGATCCCGCCATACCGAGACGGCGCGAAGCTCTACACCTGCGGCGGCGAGCGCTACATGGAGGCGGTCTTCGAGGCCGCACGACGCAGCGGCTGGCCCGAGGAAACGCTCGCCCGCGAGTTCTTCACCGTGCCAGAGCCGCCCGACTACGTGAACCACGCCTTCACGCTCGAACTTGCGCAGTCCGGCCGCAGCGTCGCGGTGCCCGCCGACCGCACCGCCGTCGAGGCGCTGGACGAGATCGGGATCCACATCCAGACCAAGTGCTCGGACGGAATCTGCGGCGTCTGCGCCTGCGCCTACTCCGAGGGTGAGATCGAGCATCGCGACTACGTCCTTTCGGCAGAAGAGCGCAAGCGCCGGGTGATCCTCTGCTGCTCGCGCGCCGCCGCGCCCGGCGGGACGATCAAGCTGGACCTTTAGCCAGTCGCCTCTCGCGTACCTGCGTCTCCGGCCCGCACCGGGCCGGGAATTACCCTTGGCGATCCGAACCCTGAGCCGTTAGTCTCGCCCCGACAAACGGGAGGACCGGCGCAACCGCCGGCAGGGACAGATGACCTCGATCTACGTCACGAACGATCCGCGCTTCGGCGCGCTCATCCAGCGCAATGCGCATCTCGAACAGCTCGCCACCGGCTTCCGCTGGGCCGAGGGACCGGTCTGGTTTCCCGCGTCCCAGATGCTGCTCTTCTCCGACATCCCGCGCGCGCGGATGATGCGCTGGACCGAGGACACCGGCATCGGCATCTTCCGCGATCCCTCGGGCTACACCAACGGCCACACCCGCGACCCGCAGGGCCGGCTCGTCTCGTGCCAGCACGGCACGCGGTCCGTCACCCGCACCGAACATGACGGCACGATCACCGTGATCGCCGACAGCTACCAGGGCAAGCGGCTGAATTCGCCCAACGACCTTGTGGTGAAATCGGACGGCTCGATCTGGTTCACCGACCCGACCTACGGGATCCTGTCGGATTACGAGGGGTACCAGGCCGAGCCCGAACAGAAGAAGCGCAACGTCTTCCGGGTCGACACCAAGGGCAAGATCACCTCGGTCGCGAGCGATTTCACCCAGCCCAACGGACTGGCCTTCTCGCCAGACGAAAGCCTCCTCTACGTCGCCGAGAGCGGTTCGAGCCACGACCCGTCGGTACCGCCGATCATCAAGGCCTACCCCGTCCAGGGCGCCAGGCTCGGCAAGCCGAAGACCTTCGCCACTATCGACAAGGGCCTGCCGGACGGGTTCCGGGTGGACACCAAGGGCAATGTCTGGTCCTCGGCCGCCGATGGTGTGCATTGCTTCGCGCCTGACGGCACGCTTCTGGGCAAGATCATCGTCCCCGAGGTGGTCTCGAACCTCACCTTCGGCGGTCCGCGCGGCAACCGCATGTTCATCACCGCGACGACCTCGATCTACGCCGTCCACGTCAACGCGGCGGCGGCTGGTTGGCCCAAGTGACGATGTCCAACGCGATGAGGGCCTAGGTGATCAGGAAGAGCGTGATCGACGGGAAGAGAACCAGGATCACGATCCGCAGCATGTCCGAGGCGACGAACCACAGGACTGCCTTGTAGGTCTCGATGATCGGTGTCCCCCGGTCCATCGCGTTGATGATGAAGAGGTTCAGGCCCACGGGTGGCGTGATCAGCCCGACCTCGACGACGATCAGCACGAGGATTCCGAACCAGATCGCCATCTCGTCATGGCCCATGCCGAAGTCGAGCGTGGTCATGATCGGAAAGAAGATCGGGATCGTCAGGAGGATCATCGAAAGGCTGTCCATGACGCAGCCGAGAACGAGGTAAAGGACCAGGATCAGGCACAGCACCAGCCACGGGCCATAGCCCTGCTCGACCACGAAATCTGCCAGCATCTGCGGCACCTGAGTCAGCGCCAGGAACGCGTTGAAGAAGCCGGCGCCAAGGACGATGAGGAAGATCATCGCCGTACCACTCGCCGTCGCGGTCAGCGCCCCCTTGATCGAGTTCCAGGTCAGCCCGCCCGAGAACCAGGCGACTATGCCGGTGCCGAGTGCACCGACCGAGGCGCCCTCGGTCGGGTTGAAGATGCCGGAATATATGCCGCCCACCACCGCGATGAAGATCAGGATCACCGGCCAGATGTCGAGCATCACCCGGAACCTCTCGGCATAGGGCATCCGCGGCAGCTTGCCCGCGCTGTCGGGAAAGACGCGGACGTAGACCATGATCACCAGCATGTAGCCGAGCGCGGCGAGGATTCCCGGTACCACGGCGGCAAGGAAAAGCTTGGCGATGTTCTGCTCGGCCAGGATTGCGTAGATCACCAGGATGACCGAGGGCGGGATCAGGATGCCGAGCGTGCCGCCCGCCGCCAACGCAGCGGTCGAAAGCCCGCCGCCATACCCCGCCTGACGAAGTTCGGGCAGCGCCACCCGAGCCATCGTCGCCGCCGTCGCAAGCGACGAGCCGCAGATCGAGCCGAATCCGGCACAGGCGCCGACCGCCGCCATCGCGGTGCCGCCCTTCCGGTGCCCCAGCCAAGCCTCGGCTGCCTTGAAGAGCGCCTTGCTCATCCCGCCGAGGCTGGCGAGATGCCCCATCAGAAGGAAGATCGGGATGATCGACAGCGAATATTGCGAGAAGGTCGAATAGGTCTCGGTCTTCAGCTTCGAGAGCACGATGTTCGGGCTGCCGGTGACGATCCACATGCCGCCCAGCCCGCAGATCAGCATCGCAAGACCGATCGGCGCGCGCAGGAAGATCATCCCCAGAAGCACCGGGAAGGACAGAAGCCCGATCTCGATATTGCTCAATGGCTCGCTCCGGCGAAGACGGGCCGCGTGTCGCGGCCGGTGAGCGCGGCACGCACCCGGTCCCACGAGGACCACAGGCCGACCAGCACGCCGATGACGGCTGGCACCATGCAGGCGGCATAGGCCCACCAGGTCTTGAACTGCAGGAGCATCGAGAACTCGCCGTTCTTCACCTTGCCCAGCATCCCCTCGTAGAGCCGCCAGGTGATCAGGATCAGCGCGAGCGTGAATATCACTTCCCAGAACGCCAGAAGCCAGCGGTTGGTCCGCTCACCAAGTCCGAGCGTGAAGATATCGACCGTCGCATGGCCGGCATTGATCTGGCACAGCGGCAGGAATGCGAAGATGGTGAAGGCGATCCCGGCCTCGACCAACTCGAAATCGCCGGTGATCGGCGCCAGCCCGATCGGGATCAGCGCCCGGCCAATGATGCTGGCGCAGGTCATCAGGATCAGGAAGGTCAGCACGATGCCGCCAAGCATCGCCGACGCCCCGGCCAATCGGTACGCGATCCGTTCCACTCGTCAGGTCCTTTACAGCTACAGCCGGCAAGGTGCCGGGACCCAGAGGTCCCGGCACCTGCCTTGATACAAAGCTGAGCTTACTGCGCCAAGAGTGCGCGCGCCTCGTCCAGAAGCGCCTGCCCGTCGATGCCGGCGGCCTCCATCTCGGAAAGCCAAGTCGCATAGGTCGGCTCGGCCGCCGCCTTCCACTGGTCGATCTGCTCGGGCGTCAGCTCGATGAAGTTGTTGCCCAGATCGACCGCGATCTGCCGCGCCCCGGCATCCGCCGCCTGGCTGAGACGCCCGGCCTCGGCCGAGAATTCGAGACCCGAGTTGGCGTCGATGATCGCCTTCAGATCATCCGGCAGCGCCTCGTAGACATCCTTGTTCATCGCGATCAGGAACGCCGCGACATAGAGCGCCTCGCCCGGGAACTCGGTGTGGTTTTGCACCAGTTCCGAGGTCTTGAGCGCGCCGGTCACTTCCCACGGAATGATCGTCGCGTCGATGACGCCCTTCGACAGCGATTCCGGCACCGCAGGCACCGGCATGCCAACCGGCGTCGCGCCGAGGTTCGTCGTCATGATGTTGGTCACCCGCGTCGGGGCGCGCAGCTTCACGCCGGCGAGGTCGGACGGCAGCGTGATCGGCTCTTTCGAGTGGATCAGGCCCGGGCCGTGGGTGAAGAGCGCGAGCACCTTGTAGTCGGCATATTCGGTGTCGAACATGTACTTCTCGCCCAGCGTGTAGAGCGCCCGCGAGGCGCTCTCGGCGTCCTTGACGAGGAACGGCAGCTCGATCACCTCGGTGCGCGGGAAGCGGCCCGGCGTGTAGCCCGGCAGCGTCCAGATGATGTCGGCGACACCATCGACCACCTGGTCGACCAGCTCGGGCGGCCGGCCGCCCAGCTGCATGGCCGGATAGTGCTCGAACTTGATCCGGCCGCCGGACTCGGCCTCGATCTTCTCCATCCACGGCACCAGGACCGTGGCCGGCACCGGCGCCTGCGGCGGCAGCATCTGGTGCAGCTTGAGCACCACGTCCTGCGCCATGGCAACGCCGGCCATCAGCACGCTCGCCAGCGCTGTCGC
This sequence comes from Paracoccaceae bacterium, assembly GCA_050303575.1. GTDB lineage: Bacteria > Pseudomonadota > Alphaproteobacteria > Rhodobacterales > Rhodobacteraceae > JBNLCA01. Next base: position 2,627 of record JBNLCA010000295.1, on the reverse strand, counting down.
GCCCGCGGCCTTCAGAAACTTCGACATCTTCGCGCTCATCTCCATACTCCAGGTCTGTCGCTGTTGCTCTTGTCCCTTCGCCGGTCCCATGACCGACGCTCCTTCATCTCGTGTGTACTGGTACCCGTCACCGCGCCCTCATCAGAACGGAAGGCCCGTGTAGTTCTCGGCCATCACCCGCCGCGCGGCGGGGGACGATTCCAGATAGGCAAGCTCGGTCGCCTGCATCCGGCGGTCATAGTCAGCCTGGTCGGGGAAACGGTGCATCAGCATCGTCATCGACCATGAAAACCGCATCGCCTGCCATACCCGGGCAAGCGCATCATGACCATAGCGCGCCAGCAAGCTCTCGTCATTATTGCGATATTTGGCGATCAGCGCTTGCGAGAGGTAATGCACGTCCGAGGCGGCAAGGTTCAGCCCCTTGGCGCCGGTCGGCGGCACGATGTGCGAGGCGTCGCCGCAAAGGAAAAGCCGCCCCCACTGCATCGGTTCGCTTACGAAACTCCTCAGGGGTGCGATCGACTTCTCGACCGACGGACCGGTCACCAGCGTTTCGGCAACGTCGGCCGGCAGGCGGCGCTTGAACTCGTCCCAGAAGGCCTCGTCCGACCAGTCCTCGACCTTGTCGGTGAGCGGCACCTGGATGTAGGCGCGCGACAGCATCGGGTTGCGCATCGAAGCAAGCGCAAAGCCGCGTTCGCTGTTGGCGTAGATCAGTTCTTTTGCGGCAGGGGGCGTCTCGGACAGCACGCCCAGCCAGCCGAACGGATAGACCTTCTCGAACGCGCGCCGGACGCTTTCGGGAATCGTGTTGCGGCTGACACCGTGAAACCCGTCGCAGCCCGCCACATAGGCGCAGTCGATCCGCTTTTCGGTGCCGCCATGCTTGAAGGTGACGTGGGGCCTGTCGCTCTCCAGCCCGTGCAGCTCGACGTCGTCGACCTCGTGAAGAATGGTCGCCCCGATCGCGTCCTGCGCATCGTAAAGGTCGCGTGTCACCTCGGTCTGGCCGTAGACCATGACCTTGCGCCCGCAGGCCTCCTCGAAATCGATCCGGATCATGCGGTCGCCGGAAGAGAGATAGACCCCCTCATGCGGCTGGCCCTCGCGGCGCATCCGCTCTCCGGCGCCCGACGCGTCGAGCATTTCGACCGTGCCCCATTCCAGCACACCCGCCCGGATCCGCGACAGGACATAGTCGCGCGTCCGCCGCTCCAGCACGATGGTGCTGATCCCCTCGCGCATCAGGAGCTGGGACAATAGAAGGCCGGCCGGGCCGGCGCCCACGACAACGATATCTGTTTCCAAGTAAACAGCCTCCCCGCCGCGGACCTTAGCGCCGGGCCGGCGGCTCAGAAATGGACGAAACGGGTGAATTCTGGCATTATCCGGACATGCGCGACGAGATCGGCCCCAATGATTCTGTCCCTGCCTGGCATCTCTACGGGGAAGATCGCGCCTTTCCCGACGTCCTGCATGTCGAGCGGATCGCCGATCGGGCGCCGGAACTGGAATGGGTCATTGCGCCGCACCGGCACCCGCACCTGCACCAATTCCTGCTGATCCGCTCGGGCGGGGTCGAGATCACCGCAGACGGCCGCCGCTTCACGCCCAAGCTGCCCTGCCTTATCAGCATTCCGCGCGGCATGGTGCACGGCTTTGCGTTCATGAGCGGCACCGACGGCTTCGTCCTGACCATCCCGCTGCAATCTCTGCCCGACCTTTTCGAAGGCGCCTCGCCGATGGCGGCCGCGCTGGGGATGCTTGGCGTGACCGGCGCCGACGACGAGATCTCGGACGCTTTCGACCGGCTTCATGCCGAGTACCGGGGCCGCGCGCTCGGCCGCACCCTGATGCTGAAGGCCCGCGCCACCGCCCTCGCCTGCGACATCGTCCGACACGCGACGCCACCGGCCGGCCAAGACGGAGCCCTCTCGGACCCGCGCTTCCGGCGCTTCGACGAGCTCGTGCGGGTCCATTTCCGCGACGGCTGGACGGTCGACGACTATGCCCGCGCGCTCGGCCTGTCGGCGCGCCATCTCGGACGGCTCTGCCGCCAGGCGACCGGCCAGACCGCTTTCGAACATCTCGAAAGCACGCTCATGCGCGAGGCCTGCCGGCTTCTCGTCTACACGCGCGGCTCGATCGCGTCGGTCGGCTACCAGCTCGGCTTCGAGGACCCGTCCTACTTCTCGCGCGCCTTCCGACGTCACACCGGACTGACGCCGCGAAGCTACCGCGACGCCTTCGAACGCGAGTGATCCGGCTTACCAGGCCCGCCTGCCGTCCGACGATTCGGCGGGCTCGTGCCCGAGCAACGCCTTTCACTCGCACGACGTTCTCCGTTAACGGAAGCGCACAATTGGACATATCAACCCATGATTGCGAACGTTAACGCTCGCGACCAACCCGAGACCATTCGCCACAGGTTTCAAGCCCCGGAACGCCCCAATATGAACGGCGCATAACCAACTGATATCTAGGTAGATTATTGCCAAGAAAACGACGCTCGGCACATTGTCTTGAATTGCCAAACGTTTCGACAAATTCAGCCACATTTGCGACAGTTTCCCCCAATACTCGGTCTCAATCACGAGGATTGCGGCGCCGAAAAAAGTTCCGCT
>JBNLCA010000294.1:0-2026 GCA_050303575.1 Paracoccaceae bacterium | reverse complement strand
CTGCGGGACCTTGCCGGCCGTCAGGCCCAGGCGCTTCACCCCATCCAGATACTCGGGCGCGATGCGGCCGGGCAGGAACGCCATCTGTCGGTCGAAAAGCTCGCCCCAGACGGCGTTCTCCTCGGCACTGTAGGAATAGAGACCGTTCCGGTCGGGAAGCTTCGAGGCATAGGCCATGGCGTTTCTCCTTTCCAATCAGAATATCCCGAAACAATCCGATAATCTTTCCATCTGACTGCGGAAATCGCTTCCTGCCGAGAGGAATCATCCGGTATTGTGCTCTGGATGAAATTTTCTGATCAGGAGCGCAGCCTCCTTCGCGCGCTGCAATCGGACGGCTCCGCCTCGCTCGCCACCTTGGCCGAGCGGGCCGGAATGGCGCAATCCACCGTCTGGCGCAAGGTGCAGGAGTTCGAGGCGGCGGGTCTCATCCGCGGCCGGGTGGCGCTGCTCGACCCGGCGAAGGCCGGCACCAAGCTCTGCGTGTTCGCGCAGGTCACGCTCGACAGCCACGCCGAGGAGGCGGTCGCCGCCTTCGTCCGCATGGTCTCGGCGCATCCCGAGATCATGGAGTGTCACGCCGTGTCGGGCACGGCCGACTATTTCCTCAAGATCCGGGTCGCGGACGTCGAGGCCTACGAGGCCTTCATGACCGCGAACCTGCTCAGGAACGCCCATGTGCGCGCCGTCGTCTCGTCCTTCTCGCTGCGCGAGGTGAAATACACCACCGCCCTGCCGCTCTAGGCTCCCGGAACGGCTCCTGTGACGAACGGGGGGCCGCACGGTCGGCCGATCCGGCGGTGCACAGGCTGTGCACGCGCGGTGCACGTCCGGTGCACAGGCCTTCCGCTTGCCCGCCCGCCCCCCATCCGCTATGCCCGCGCGGCGAGTGGAAAGGGCCGATCCGATGGCGAAGGACCAGAAAGCACGGCGTCCGAAGGCCGAGACCCCCAAGGGGTTCCGCGACTATTTCGGCGCCGAGGTGACTGACCGCAAAGAGATGCTCGACCGGATCGCCGCGGTCTACCATCGCTACGGCTTCGACCCTCTGGAGACCTCGGCCGTCGAGACCGTCGAGGCCCTGGGAAAGTTCCTCCCCGACGTCGACCGCCCGAACGAGGGCGTATTCGCCTGGCAGGAGGACGACGCCGACTGGCTGGCCCTCCGCTACGACCTGACGGCGCCGCTGGCGCGTGTCGCGGCGCAGTACCGGAACGACCTGCCGACGCCCTACCGCCGCTTCGCCATGGGTCCGGTCTGGCGCAACGAGAAGCCCGGCCCGGGGCGGTTCCGTCAGTTCTACCAGTGCGATGCGGATACGGTTGGCAGCGCGTCCGTCGCGGCCGACGCCGAGATCTGTGCGATGCTGGCTGACGCGCTGGAAGAGGTGGGCATTCCTCGCGGGGATTATGTGATCCGGGTGAATAGCCGAAAAGTTCTGGAAGGTATCTTGGATTGGATTGGCATCCCGCCAAACGACGAGAGAAGACCCGCCATTTTCCGCACTATGGATAAGTTTGACAAAGTTGGCGAAGAAGGCGTCATCGAGCTTTTGACGACGGGTCGCCGAGACGAATCCGGAGCATATATTGATGGCGTCGGCCTTCATGTTCAGCACGCGCAGCAGATCGCCCAGTATCTCGGGCAAAAATCCGTGCCACCAACTGAAGCTGAACTCGTCGATCTTCCAGAAACAAATGCACGACGACTCGCGTCAATGCGCCAAGCAGTAGAAGGCTCAGAAATCGGAAAGCAAGGTGTTGCCGAGCTGGAGGAGATCGCAAAACTTGTCTTCGCGCAGGGATATGGGGCTGATCGAATTGTAATCGACAGTTCCGTCGTGCGCGGCCTCGGCTACTACACCGGGCCGGTCTACGAGGCGGAGCTGACCTTCGAGATCGAGGACGAGAAGGGCCGGCCGCAGCGGTTCGGCTCGGTCGCCGGCGGCGGCCGCTACGACGACCTCGTCAAGCGCTTCACCGGGCAGGCGGTGCCGGCGACCGGCGTGTCGATCGGGGTCGACCGG
>JBNLCA010000293.1:0-2412 GCA_050303575.1 Paracoccaceae bacterium | reverse complement strand
CGGATCGACCTCGGGCGACAGGAACCCGTCGATGCGGCGGGCGAAGTGCTCGGACGAATGGTAGGCGAACCAGCCCGCGCCGAGGACCGAGCCGACCGCGCCGACCAGCAGCAGCATCGGCGCGCCGGCGACGAAGTAGATCACGCCCCAGGCGAAAAGGATCAGCGCCGCCTGCCCGAAATCGGGCTGGAAGGCGAGGAGGATCGCCACCGAGGCTGCGACGCCGAACGAGATCAGCCGCCCGGGCGGGCCGTTGATCTCCTGCGCGGCCGACATCAGCCAGGCGGTCAGGACGACGAAGGCGGGCTTTAGGAACTCCGAAGGCTGGACCGAGGCAAAGCCGAGCGAATACCAGCGCGTCGCGCCCTTGCCGAAGTCGGTGCCGAGGAACGGCAGCGCAACCAGCGAGACGAAGGTGCAGGCGAAGCCGAGAATTGCGAGGCGGCGTACCAGGTCCGGCGACATCATCGAGGTCAGGACCATGACGCCAAGCGCCATACCGCCGAAAACCAGCTGACGCTCGACATAATGGAACGGATCAAGGCCGTTGCGCTCGGCCAGCGGCACCGAGGCGGCGAGACCGAGCAGGATTCCGATCCCGAAGAGCGCGAAGACCGCCGACATGGTCCATTTGTCGATCGTCCGCCACCAGCGGGGGATCACCGGATCGCCGCTGCGCACAAGCGCAGAGCCGTGAACCATCTCGGTCATGGAAGTACCGCCTCGTCTGCCCTCTCGCCCGGTTATCCGGGTCTGCGCGGAATCCTAACGAATCAGGCCGCCGGACGCCAGACAAAGTTCGGCCTTGCGCGGCTCGTCGCTATATGACTATCTTGTTATATAAGGAATCACTCACATGGCTCTGCCCGAAATCTTCGCCGCCCTCTCCGACCCGACGCGTCTGGCCATCGTCACGCGGCTGTTGGACGGCGAGGCGACCGTGCAGGACCTGGCCGCGCCGTTCGAGATCAGCCAGCCGGCAGTCTCGCGGCACCTGAAGGTGCTCGAGGAGGCGGGGCTGGTCGAGGCACGGATCGCCGGGACGTCGCGGCCAAGGCGGCTGAAGCCCGAGGCGGTGGACGAGCTCTGGGACTGGATGACGCGCATGCGCGCTGCACTGGAAACCAACTACGCGCGGCTCGACGCGCTTCTGATCGAGATGCAAAAGGAGACGCAATGACCCGCATGACCCTCGTCACGGAAGGCGACACCCATGTCGTCGTGACCCGCCACTTCGCCGCCCCGCCCGAGCTTGTCTATCGCGCCCATACCGAGCCGAAGCTGGTGCAGGCCTGGATGAGCGGCTACGAAGGCTGGGCCATGCCGGTCTGCCAGATCGACGCAAGGCCAGACGGCAAGATCCGCTACGAGTGGACCTCTGGAGACGGTCAGGGCTTCCACCTGACCGGTGAGTATGTCGAGCTCGACCCGCCGCACCGGATTGTCCATATCGAACGGATGTTCCTTCCGGATCCGACCCCCGACGCGCGCGTTGAGACCGTTTTCGAACCTTCCGGCGGAGGGACGAAGATGACCATGCGGATGACGCTTCCCAGTGCCGAGGCCCGCGCCGCGATGCTTGCCACGGGCATGGAGGACGGGATGGAGTTCAGCTACGCCAAGCTTGAAGGAATGCTCGTCGACGCGGCCCGCGCATGAACGACGCCGCGCGGCCGACGGTGCATCTGAGCATAGACGTTCCCGATCTCGACGCCGGCGTCGCGTTCTACCGCAAGGTCGGCGGCTTTGCCGAGATGGCCAGACCTTTCCCGGAAATGGCGATCCTGGACGCGAACAACGTGACGGTGTGTCTGCACGCAAAGCCAGCGGGCAGCCTCAGTGCCGGTGCAGGCAGCGAGCCGCGGGACTACGGGCGGCACTGGACCCCGGTTCACCTGGACCTTCATGTACAGGATTTCGATGCGACGCTGACCCGGCTGACCGAGGCCGGCGGTCGGATCGAGCAGGAGTTCCGCGATCAGGGTCCCCGCCCTGTCGCCTTCTGCGCCGATCCGTTCGGCAACGGCTTCTGCGTAATCGGCCCCGGCCGCACTGGAGCGTGACCGCCTGGCGGACTACGCTTCGCCCATGAAGGTCGGAATCGTCGGTTCGGGAATGGTGGGCAGTGCGGCGGGCTTCGCTCTGGCGTTGACCGGCGGCGCGTCCGAAGTGGTGCTGGTCGACCTGAACGAGAAGCGCGCCCGGGCCGAGGCCGAGGACATCTCGCACGCCACGCCCTTCGCCCGTCCCATCGTGGTGCGCGCCGGGACTTACGCCGACCTAAAGGGCGCAACGGTCATAATTCTCGCCGCAGGGGTCTCGCAGAAGCCAAATGAGACACGGCTGGCGCTTCTGTCGCGCAACGCCGAGGTCTTCCGCACCATCGTGAGCGAGATCACTCGGGCCGCGCCG
>JBNLCA010000292.1:0-3422 GCA_050303575.1 Paracoccaceae bacterium | reverse complement strand
GGCGCGTCAGCGCTTCGAGAACTGGAAGCTGCGGCGGGCTTTCGCGCGGCCGTACTTCTTGCGCTCGACCACGCGGCTGTCGCGGGTCAGGAAGCCGGCGGCCTTGAGCGCGCCGCGCAAGCTGGGTTCGTAGAGCTGAAGCGCCTTCGAGATGCCGTGCTTGACCGCACCGGCCTGGCCCGAAAGACCGCCGCCCGAAACCGTCGCGTAGACGTCGAACTGGCCCTCGACATTGGTGATCTGGAACGGCTGCTTGAGGATCATCTGAAGCACCGGACGCGCGAAATAGGCGTTCACGTCCTTGCCGTTCACCTCGACCTTGCCGCTGCCCGGCTTGATCCAGACGCGGGCGACCGCGTCCTTGCGTTTGCCGGTTGCATAGGCGCGGCCCTGTGCGTCGCGCTGCGGCGCGCGCGGGGCGGCGTCGTCGGCGGAAGGCGTGGCGGCGTCGGAGCCGGCGTCGCCCGAGACGACCGACTTCAGCTCTTCAAGGGATTTGACTTCTTCGGCCATCGTCACGCGCTCCGGCTGTTCTTGGCGTTCATCGACTTGACGTCGAGGACTTCGGGGGACTGCGCCTCGTGCGGATGCTCGGCCCCTGCGTAGATCCGCAGATGCGTCATCTGAAGCTTGGCGAGCTTGTTCTTCGGCAGCATGCGCTTGACCGCCGCCTCGACCACGCGCTCGGGATGCGCGCCTTCGAGAAGCTGGCCCGCGGTGCGGTTCTTGATCCCGCCCGGATAGCCGGTGTGCCAGTAGTAGGTCTTGTCGGCGACCTTGTTGCCGGTCAGCTTGACCTTCTCGGCGTTGATGACGATCACGTTGTCGCCCATGTCCATGTGCGGCGTGAAGGTCGGCTTGTGCTTGCCGCGCAAGCGGTTGGCGACGATCGAGGCGAGACGGCCGAGAACGACGCCCTCGGCGTCGATGATCAGCCACTTCTTCTCGATGTCCGCCGGGGTCGCGGAATAGGTTTTCATGCGTCTGCCCGTCCGGGTTGGAAGTGAAAGGGACGGCCAAGGCCGCCCCGGAATTCGATGCGGGTGTATTGCCGAAGTCTCGCGCGTCGTCAAGCGCCCTTGTTGAGCATTATTGTATTGAAAACAATCGCTTGCAAAAACGGTATTATTTTACCCCACAATTCTGGCGGCACCGGAACCCCGTAGGCCAGTTCGACGCGCGCCCGAACCGAGCGGCGCAGCACCCTGCGCCGGTTCGACACCATGGCCAACGCTCGCTCCGCAAGGCGCCAAACCGGGGACTTTCGGCGCAAAGCCCCTGCCACCGCAGCAAACGCCGGACCGCCCTCAAGTCCTGCCGATTGCGGGGCACCGCCGCGCCGCCAGGCTGAACCGAGTATCCCATCGCTCAACCGCGCCGGGGCTGACGGACCGGGGATTGCGCGGCGGCGATGTCGCCCCCGTCCCTGGCCGAGTCCCTTACACGTCGAGCGAATGCGGCGGCGCGCTCAGAAGCTCGCGCAGCACCGCGACCCCGTCCCGGAAGGCGCTCAGCGGTGCCCGCCCGTCGATCGCCATCCTTACCGCGTTGGGCGCGCGCCCGTCGATCAGCACGAAGTCGTCGGCCGCCCGCACCAATACGCCGCGCTCCTCGGCGGCCCGCACGAAACCCGACGTGCGCCACCCGGGCGGCAGGCGCAGGAAGGCGAAGGGCACCTTCTCGCGCCAGGCCAGCGCGTAGCCCTCAAGCGCCTCGACCAGGATACGCATGCGCTCGGCATAGGCCGCATCGACCGCCTCGCGCAGCCGCGCCCAGTCCGGCGAGGACAGGACCTCGGCCACCGCGATGGCGATCGGCCGCGAGATGCCGAACGAGTTGTGGTGCGAGGCCTGGCGGACCTCGGGAAGCCTGCCCTCGGGCGCGACCAGGTAACCGACGCGCAGCGCCGCCGAGAAGCTTTTCGACAGCGAGCCGATGTACCAGACCCGCTCGGGCGCGAGGGCGCGGTAGGTCGGGATACCGGGCGGCGTGCGGCCGTAGCATTCGTCCTCGATGATGTGAAAGTCGCGCGCGCGGGCCAGCGCCACGATCTCTCGCCGGCGGGCAAGGCTGGTCTGCACCGTCGTCGGGTTGTGGGCGTGCGACGAGGTCGCGAAGACCTGGACGTCGCCCGCATCGCAGGCCGCCGCCAGTGCCGCGGGGATCGGTCCCTCGCTATCCATCTCGACACCTGCGGTATCTGCCCGCATAAGGCGCGCGCCGTGGCGGAAGCCGGCATAGGACAGCGCCTCGGTCGCCACCACTGGCGCGCCACCCCTGAGCACGGTCTGCAGCACCACGACATAGGCATGCTGCGCGCCGTGCGTCAGGATGAAATCGTCGGCCGTCAGGCGCCCGAGGTCGACACCGGCAAGGTCGCGCACGAGGCCCTCGCGCACCGGCAGGCCGACCGACCGGTCGGGATAGTCGAGAAGGTCGTCCTCGTTGCCCTCGCCGACATGACGAAGCGCCTTGCGCAGCATCGCCGTCTGGCCGACGTCCGGCACGCCGGGCCGGCTGAGGTCGAGCATCCGGTCCGTTCTGGTCGCCGCGCGCCGCTCGGCGACGAAGGTGCCGCGGCCGACATGCGCGGCCAGCACCCCCGCCTCGGTCAGCCGCTGGTAGGCGCGGGCCACCGTTCCCGGCGTGACGCCCAGCCGGAAGGCCAGATCGCGCACCGGAGGCAGCTTGGCGCCCGAGGCAAGTCGCCCGTCCTGCACGGCGGCTCGGATGCCGTCGGCCAGCGCCTGATACTTGGCGGACTTGCCGCCGGGGAGATCAAGATCCTCGATTGTATTCATCACAATGTTTCGCTGGATTAGTACGATCCCGAATTGTAACCATACTCTTGTAGGCTGATTGCGAAATTGTATCAATACAAAACTGGAACGGACCATGACACGCCCCGACGCTACCCAAACCCTGCCCTCCCTCGGCTCCCCGGCCGCGCGGTCGCGCGGCGAAGGGATCGTGGCGCGCCTGACCGGTTGGCACGCGCGCTGGAGCGCGCGGCGCTCGCTCGACACGCTGCCCGACCATCTCCTGCGCGACATCGGCGTGACCCGCGACCAGGCCCGCAGCGAAAGCGAGAAACCCTTCTGGCGCGACTGAGCGCGCCGAAACGTCCCCTTCCTGGCCGGGCGAAAGCCCGGCTTCTTTTTATCCCCGGGCGAAAGCCCGGTATCCTTTTAAGTCACGCGTTTTTATCTGTCAGGCGGGATCGAGTAGGTCAGGCTGGCCCGCGCCACGGGGGCGGTACCCCCGTCCGAGAAGATCAGCACGTCGCCGACAGCCAGCACCTTGCCGAGCTTCAGAATCCGGCCCTCGGCCATCAGATCGCGGCCCGACGCGGGCTTGCGCAGGAAGTCGATGGAACAGTTGGTAGTGACCGCCAGCGCCACCGGCCCGATGCGGGACAGAAG
>JBNLCA010000291.1:0-9444 GCA_050303575.1 Paracoccaceae bacterium | reverse complement strand
CTGGGCGGGCTTGCCGGCGGGCTGGTGGCCGAGCAGATCACCACGGCGTCCGGCAAGGCGCTCGCGGCGTTCCCGCGCAGCTGAGATCCGCCTTTTCCCGCAGAATAGGGTTAACGCCTTGATCGCGCTGAGAAAGTGTGGTGCACCCAATGTGCACCAGGCGTGCACAGCGCGTGCACCGGAAATCCGGTCCGCGGGGCACGCCGGCGGCGTTAAGGGAGCGTACGCCCGCACCGTGGGGCCGGGCGCGGAAGCCGCGGCCACCGGCGATCCCTAGAGAAGATCCTGCAGATACCGCCGCGCCAGCTGGACGCGTTTGCGGACGGCGGCGTTGCTCAGCCCCATGTCCTCGGCGATCTCGTCGTAGGACCGTTCGGCGAGGCAGCGCAGCATCAGGGGCTCCATCAGCTCCTCGGGCAGCTCGAGGATGGCGCAGAGCGTTTCGCGAAGGCCCTCGCTGGCCAGGAGTTCATCCTCGCCCGAGCGGGCGCGGTGCGGCGCCGGGCCGTCGTCGGCGCCCTGCTCCTGCGTCTCGAACGGATCGGCGACGACCGGCGCGCGCTGGCGGTGGCGGTAGTGATCGATGCAGGCGTTGCGGACGAGGCGACTGAACCAGGCGGCGGGGTTCTGGATGGTCGCCGGATCGAAGGCACGCTCGGCGCGGATCATCGCCGCGCTGAGCGCGTCCTCGGCGTCGGCCTCGTTGCCTTTCATCAGGCGCAGCGCCAGCGAGCGCATCCGGCCGAAATGCTCCATCCAGACCGGCCAGAAGGGACCGGCCGCGCCGTCGTCGCGCGTCGCTGCCGGCGGCGTGGCCGGGGGTGAAGGAGAGGGCTGGGGTTGAGAGGGCTGACCGGCCGGACGCAGCTGGGCGCGCTGAAGCTCGAAAAGCGCGGCAAGTCCCGCCGGAACCTCGCCCGGCATCGCCATGCCGAGCCAGTCGCCCAGCATCGCCACCGGGTCCATGCCGGTGGCGCCCACGCCGCGGACGGCGCGCTGAGGATCGAGCGCGTGGGCGATGACCGAGACCGGTGACTTCGGCCTGCGACGCGCCCGCAGCACCCGGCGCAGATGTGTCTGAAGGAGCAGGTCCCGAAGCTGCTCGCCCGGGTCTCCATGCGCTTCGGTGCGCGGTTCTGAGGGCTGTTCGAAGCCGTCCGGCGCCCGACGTTCGGGTCCGGGGAATCTGACTACCACCATCTGTCCAAGAGCGAGGGCCGGACGCTAAGGCCGATGCGAGACGGAAGAACCGCTGATGTTCGGCCGCGCTGGTGGCGCCTCACACCTCCCTGATATTATTGAATCCCTTCTCTGCTTCCGCGTGTAATTCCGCGTCGCTAATCATCTGACGGTTGAACGGTGGATTTGTGACGCCGGCCGCATCAAATTTTTCGGCAAGCGCAATTATGTCGCAGGACAAAGCTGAGTTGAGTGTCCCTCGATACGCAGAAGCCTGAAAATCAGCAGTCCGGCAGGCCGTGCCGGACTCTGACGGCGCTCAGGGCCGAACGTGACAGCCTTCGGGACGTCGGGCGGTTCGGGCGGCCGCGCGCCGTGTCAGCCCTGCGGGGTGCCCCGGCCGCGCCAGTAGGCTTCGGCCGTGCGGCGGTTGTTCTGAAGCATGTGCTCCATCTCGGCTTTCGCCCGGGCGCTGTCGCGGTCGCGGATCGCCTCGGCGACCATGATATGCCCCTCTCGCGTGACCGGCTCGCCATCGACGACCAGCACGCCGAACTCGTACGAGATCCTGAGGACGCTCAGGATCACCGGGCGCATCTGGCGCATCACCAGGTTGCCGGTGGCGTCGAGGACCGTGGAATGAAAGCGGCAATCGGCCGCGAACATCTGCGCCACGTCGTCCTCGCCCGGATGCATGGCGTTCGCCGCTTCGAGGATCGTGCGGACCTGGGCCGCGGTCGCGCGTTCCGCGGCGAGCGCCGCTGCCGCCGGTTCGATGATGCAGCGCAGTTCGGTCGTCTCGGCGAAGAGCTGGCCGATGCGGGGATGGGTCGGCGCGTGCCACGAGATCACGTCGGCATCGAGGAGGTTCCATTCCTCGATCGGCCGCACCCGCGTGCCGTAGCGCCGGGCGGTGCGGACCAGCCCCTTGCCCGAAAGGACCTTGATCGCGTCGCGCACCGTCGCCCGGCTGACGCCCAGCGACGCGGCGAGTTCCGGCTCGGTCGGCATCACCTCGCCCTGGCGGTACTCGTCGTTGGCGATCCGGCGGCCGAGGACGGACACCGCCTCTTTCGCTGCGCCGGTCGGAAGCGACGAGCCGAGGCCGAGCGCGACATCGAGGTCGGTCTTGTCCGTCGCGGGGCGATCCTTCATGGGCCGATACCTATAGTCCACCTTCTAGATACGATCTAGACTTTACATATGATCTGTAACCGGACATGGTCCGCTCCAATGCCAGGCCGCCGCACGATCGGCGCGACCGGCTGAAACTCAAAGATCCCAGGGAGGACACCATGACCATCCAGAAGTTTTGGGGCCAGAGATTCTTCGGCCACGGGTTTGCGGCCGCGGCCGTTGCCGCCGCCATCGGTCTTGCCGCTCTGCCAGCCGCGGCCGAGGAGATCAAGTTCGGCATCGGCATCGGCGAGGGCGATTTCCCCGAGTACAACGCACTCGTGCGCTTCAAGGAGTATGTCGAGTTCAAGACGAACGGCGAGATCACCGTACGGCTCTTCCCCAACAACCAGCTCGGCTCGGAACGCGAGATGATGGAGCAGGTGCAGCAGGGCTCGCTGGAACTGACCTTCGCCGCCGACGGCGCGATGGGCGGGTTCTATCCGCCGATCCAGGTCTGGGCGATCCCCTACCTCTTCGAAAGCGCGCCGGTCGCCTGGCGCGTCATCAACGGTCCCTTCGCCGACCGGATGCGCGCCGACATCCTGGACAAGACGGGCATGCGCGCGCTCGCCTTCTCGCAGAACGGCTTCAGGTCCTTCACCAACAACGTCCGGCCGGTGGTGAACCCCGAGGACCTTGCGGGCCTGAAGATCCGCACGATGGAAAGCCCGGTCTTCATCGAGCTTGTCGGCTCGCTCGGCGCGACCGCGGTGCCGATCGCCGGTGCCGAGGTGCTGATGGCGCTGCGTCAGGGCGTGGTCGACGGGCAGGAGAACCCGCCGGCGGTGGTCTATGGCGGCGGTCTGGGCGAGGTCCAGAAATACTACACGCTCGACGAGCATGTCTTCGGGCTTCACGTCATCCTCGCCAACGAGGACTGGTTCCAGGGCCTGTCGGCCGGGCACCAGCAGGTGATCCGCGATGCCGCGCAGATGATGGCCTGGACCGAGAACCTGCAGAAGACCGAGGGAGACTGGCGCTTTTCCGAGAAGCTGCAGACCGAGCTCGGGATGGAGGTCCATGTCTCGACGCCCGAGGAGAAGGCCGCCTTCAAGGAGATCACCCAGGCGCCGGTGCTGGCCTTCATCCGCGAGAAGGTCGGCGACGCGCTGGTCGACGAGCTCTTGAGCGAGGTCGATGCGGCCAAGGCCGAGCTTTACGAGTGAGCTGGGTAAGGAGGCGCCGGTCCGCCCGGCGTCTCCCCTGCCCGGGGTGATCCGATGCAGCAATCCGCCCTGCGCGCCGCGCGTCTTCTGGCGCGAACGACCGAGATCGTCGCGACGATCCTCCTGATCGCCGTGACCGCGTTGAACCTGACACAGGTCGGCGGCCGCTACCTCTTCAACACCGGCTTCAGCTGGACCGAGGAGGCGATGCGCTACCTGATGATCTGGCTGATGATGACCGGCTCGGTCGCCTGCATCTTCCGGCTGGAGCATATGGGGATCGAGGCGCTGGATCACCTCGTCGCTCCGCACCGGGTGCGGTTCGTGAAATCCGCGCTCTATTCGGTGGGCGCGATCTTCTGCATCTTCGTCCTGGTCTACGGCTGGCCGCTTGCGCTGAGGAATGCCCGGCAGGTGGCGCCGGCCTCGGAAATCCCGATGATCTATCCCTACCTCGCGCTGCCCGTCGGCGCCGCGCTCATGCTGGTGCAGATCGCGCTGAGCTGGCTCAGCGGGTTCGAGCGCGACGAGGATGACGAAGATGCCGGGGGCGCGGCATGATCTGGGTCGCGCTGACCGGGCTGGTGCTCCTGTTCCTAGGCGTGCCGGTCGCCTTCGCGATCGGCCTTGCCGGGCTGGTCGGCATCTGGATCGCCGACATCCCCTTCGCCATCGTGGCGACCCGGCTTTTCACCGGGGTCGACAGTTTCGTTTTCCTGGCCGTGCCCTTCTACATCCTGGCAGCCGAGATCATGGCGCAGGGCGGGATCACCGCGCGGCTGATCTCGATCGCCCAGCGCGCGACCTCGTGGCTGCGAGGCGGCACGGCCTTCGCCAACATCGGCGCCTCGGTGATGTTCGCCGGCATCTCGGGCTCGGCCGTCGCCGATGCCGCCGCTTTGGGCCGGGTCTTCATGCAGGAGATGCCGAAGGAGGGCTATACCCGCCCCTACGCGGCCGCCGTAACCGTCGCCTCGTCGATCATCGGGCCGATCATCCCGCCGTCGGGCCTTGCCATCCTGATCGGCGCGGTCGCCGGCATCTCGGTCGTCGACCTGTTCCTCGCCGGTGTCTTGCCCGGCCTTCTTCTTGGCGGAGCCTGTGCGGCGGTCGTGGCCATCGACGCGATCCGGGGCCGCATCCCGCGGCCGGTCCCGTCGCAAGGCGGCGACTCGGTGGTGCGCATGGTGATCGAGGGGCTGGCCGTCGCGACGCTGCCGATCATCATCGTCGGCGGCATGGTCATCGGCGCCTACACGGCGACCGAGGGCGGCGGCATCGCGGTCGCCTACGCGATCTTCCTGTCGGTCGTGGTCTTCCGCAACATGACGATGGCGCGGCTGTGGCACGCCTTCATGAAGGCCGCACGTATCTCGGCGACGATCTACCTCCTGGTCGCCGCCGCAACGATCCTGAGCTACGCGCTGAACCTTCTGGGCATCGGCGAATGGGTCCGCTCGGCCTCGGCGCTGTTCGAGGGGCAGCCGATCTTCTTCCTCCTTGCCATCGCGCTCCTGATGCTGGTCCTTGGCACGTTCCTCGACATCGGCGCCGCGATCCTGATCTTCGTGCCGCTTCTGATGCCCGCCGTGCGCGAGCTTGGCATCGACCCGCTTCAGGCCAGCATGGTGGTCATGCTGACCCTTGCCATCGGCCTTGTCACCCCGCCTGTAGGCGTCGTCCTTTTCGTCGTCATGCGTGTCGGCCGGATCGGGATGCTGCCGCTTCTGCGGGCGCTCATGCCGTTCCTGCTTGCCGAGCTTGCCGCCGTGGTGCTCCTCTGCCTCGTGCCGGGTTTCTCAACCTGGCTGCCCCAACTCCTCAACCCCTGAGACCCAACATGAAGATCACCGCCGTCGAGACCATCATCGTCAATGCCGTCCATCGCAACTGGATCTTCGTGAAGGTCGTGACCGACCAGCCGGGCCTCTGGGGCTGGGGCGAGGCGACGCTGGAATGGAAGACCCGCGCGGTGACGGGCTGTATCGAGGATCTTGCCCCCTTCGTCGTCGGCGAGGATCCGCGGAGGATCGAGCATGTCGTCGCCCGGATGGCGCGGTTTTCCTTCTGGCAGCTCGGCGCCATCGGGATGAGCGCTGCGTCGGCGATCGAGCAGGCGCTGTGGGACATCAAGGGCAAGGCGCTCGGCGTGCCGGTCTGGGAGCTTCTGGGCGGCCGGGTGCGCGACAGCGTGCGGGTCTACACGCACCTGCGGCGCGGCAGGATCGGCGCGCAGGTCTCGAACACGGATATCCCCGCCTATTGCGACGCGGTCGAGGAGACGGTCGCGATGGGTTACAATGCCGTCAAGCTCGGCTTCGTGCCCTACACCGGGTATGATGCGCCGCTCGAGGCGGTCCGCCATGTCGCGACGCTGGCCGAGGCGGTGCGCGAGCGGGTCGGCGACGGCGTCGCGGTAATGACAGATTTTCACGGCCGGCCGCAGTCGCTCGACGCCGCCAAGGCCTTCCTCGACGTCATCGCGCCGATCCATCCGCTGTTTGTCGAGGAACCGATCCAGCCCGGCGACACGCCCGCGATGGCCGACCTTGCCCGCCGCGTCGACTGCCCGCTGGCGACCGGCGAGCGGCTCTTCACCCCGCGCGAGTTCGCCGAGGTCGCCGAGACGCGCGCCGTCGCCTATATCCAGCCCGATCTTGCCCATTGCATGGGCTTCTCGGGCGGGCGGCGCATCGCCGCGATCGCCGAGGCGGCGCACCAGGGCGTCTGCCCGCACAACCCGATGGGTCCGGTCGCCGGGGCGGTGGCGCTCCAGTTCGACGTGGCGACGCCGAACTTCGTCATCCAGGAGGAGGCCGTGGGACTTGTGCCGTGGTTCGAGGAGATCTGCTCGGCCTACCCGCTGAAGATGAAGGACGGCGCCTGGCAGGTGCCCGAGGCGCCCGGCCTGGGCATCGAGATCGACGAGGCCGAGGCAGCGAAACACCCGTTCGCGCAGGAGGAAATCCCGGCGATGGAATCGATCCTGGCGGACGGGACCATCGCCAACTGGTAGCCGCGTCGCGACCGGCCCGGTCCGGGCCTTACGCCGGCGACTTCTGGCGTCTGCCTGGCGGGATGCGGCCTTCGTCGATCAGCCACGTCGCGGCGTCCTGAAGCGCGGCGAGCGAGTTGTAGCGAGGCACGTAACCCAGAAGCCGCCGGCCCTTCTCGATGCTGCACGAGGGGCTGCGGGCGATATGCTCCCAGGTGCAGTCCGCATCCTCGGCGCTGACCGTCTTCTTCCAATCGTCGAATGGCAGGAAGGTCAGGTTCGCCTCGGCGCCGAACCAGTCCGCCATCCCCTCGCAGAGGCCGCGCAGCGTCATCGCCTGCGGCGAGACCGCATGGAACGCCTCGCCGGTCGAGGCCGACCAGTTCTCCATCGCGCGCAGGAAGACCTGCGCGACGTCCTCGGCATGGACATGGTGCACCGTCTCGAGCCCGAAGTTCGGCAGCGCCAGCTCGCGCCCCGTCGCCAGCGCCGCGAACGCGTCGAGATTGGTGTGGCCCGCCGGGTTCAGCGGGACCCAGCCCGGACCGCAGATATGGCCCGGATGGACCACGGTCGCGGGAAATCCGGTGCGGCGCGCCTCGGCCAGGAGCCAGGCCTCGATGGCGGCTTTCTGGATCCCGTACGTGCCGAAGGGATGCCGGGGCGCGTCCTCGGTCGTCGGAACGGCGACGGCGTGGCCGTGCACCCAGATCGTGCCGCAGCTGAGGAAATGCGTGACCCGACCGCGCAGCGCCTCGACCAGCGCCTGCGCGCTGTCGAGCGTGAAGCAGATCATGTCGATGACGATCTCGGGCGTCAGCTCGGCGATGCGGGCGCCGAACGTGCCCGACGCCTCCTCCGCCTCGCGGTCGATGACCACCTGTTCCACCCGTCGCCAGGCCGGATCGTCGCGATAGGGCGCGCGGGCGCCGCGGCTGACATTCACCACCTCGTGGCCGGCGCGCACCAGCATCGGGACGAGATATGTCCCGACATGGCCGCTGCCGCCGATGATCACCACCCGTGCCATTCGTCCCCTCCCGTGCCGTCGTTCCCTGCCCCGACCTCGAGGCGTCTTGCGTGGCGATTGGCAGGGTATCGCCCCTAGCGGGGGGCGCAACCGCCGATCGGCGCGGCCGAAAAAGATCGAACCGAAAGGCGGTTCGATGCGTTGGGTCCCCATTGGGCAACGTGCAGGGAGCGTTCCATTGCCGCAGACGGTTCTATCCGGTTGGAGATTCCTCCGCGACCTCTGGGCCGAGATCGGCCGCGACCGGGTCGGGCTTCTGGCGGCCGGGATCGCGTTCTACGGGCTTCTGTCGCTTTTCCCCGGCATCGCGGCGATGATGGCGCTGGGCGGTCTTCTGACCAAGCCCGCTGTGCTGGTCGAACAGATGCAGCAGATCGGCGCCATGCTGCCGCCCGAGGCGAGCGCGATCATCGTCGACCAGGCGACGCGCATCGCCGGATCGCAGTCGGGCGGGCTGGGGCTGACGGCGCTCGTCGGCCTTGTCCTGTCGATCTATTCGGCCTCGCGGGCCGTCGGATCGCTCATCATGGGCATCCACGCCGCCGCGAACGAGCGCGACGACAGAGGCATCGTTGCGGGGATCGCCTTCACCCTTGGCATGACGCTGCTGGCGCTGGCGCTCGTGCTTCTTGCCATATTCTCGACGCTCGTCCTTCCGGCCGTCCTTGCCGTCCTGCAGACCGGCTCGGGAGAAGGCGGGGCCGTCGCTTTGATCCGCTGGCCGCTCATGTGGTTCATAACGGCCGTGGGCCTGGGTCTTTTCTACCGCTGGTCGTTCCGCCACCGGGATCCGCCGTCGCCGTGGATCACGCCGGGCGCGCTGGTGGCATCGTTCCTGTGGATCGCGGGGTCGGTCCTCTTATCGGTCTACGTCCAGAATTTCGCGGACTACAACGAGACCTTCGGCACACTGGGCGGGGTCATCTCGCTCCTGATGTGGATGTGGCTTTCGGCTTACATCGTGCTCTTGGGCGAGGAGATCAACGCGCTGGTGGCCGAGCGCCGCGCGGGAGACAATCCCGAGCCCGCGACCGGCCTGCAGCCCGAGGCCTCGTGAGCGCCGGATTGCCCGACGCGCCGCCGGTCCGGTTGACCCTGCTTTCCGCCTAAAATACACCGCGCGACACGGCCCGGCGACGGGGTCCGTCGCGGCAGCAGGTCGCCGAGCTATTCCGGCGTTTTCCGCGGGTTGGGCAACGGCGGACGTCAGGGGGATGGCGATGGGAACGCGGCATGGCGGATGATCGCCTGACAAGACGGGACCGGTTCCTTGCCGCCGTCGAGGCCGGTCCGGTCGTGATGGGCATCCTGAACGTGACCCCTGATTCCTTTTCGGACGGCGGACGGCATGCAGCCTTGGAGGACGCCGTCGCGCATGGCCTGAGGATGCAGGCCGAGGGTGCCGCGATCATCGACGTCGGCGCCGAATCGACGCGGCCGGGCGCGACCGCCGTCACCGAGGCGGACGAGATCGCCCGGCTCGAACCGGTTCTCGGAGCGCTCGGCGAACGGCTGGGCGCGGCGATCTCGGTCGACACCTACAAGGCCGCTGTGGCTCGTCACGCCGCCGCGCTTGGCGCGGCCGTCATCAACGACGTCTGGGGCCTTCAGCGCGATCCCGACATGGCGGCGGTCACCGCAGAGACCGGCTGCGCGCTTGTCGCGATGCACAACCGGCACGGCGCGGATCCCGCCATCGACATCCTGGCCGATGTCCAGCGGTTCTTCGAACGGACCCTGCGCATCGCCCGCGAGGCCGGCATCCCCGAACGCCACATCCTTCTCGATCCGGGCTTCGGCTTCGGCAAGACGCTCGAGCAGAACTACCGGCTTCTCGCCCGGCTGGACCGGCTGACGGAGTTCGGCAGGCCGCTCCTGGTCGGCGTCTCGCGCAA
>JBNLCA010000290.1:0-7172 GCA_050303575.1 Paracoccaceae bacterium | reverse complement strand
CAAATATTCTCGGGGGTGAATTGAGCCGCAGGCTCAAGAGGGGGTCCGAGGGCCCCCTTCCTGCCGAGGCGACGCCGAGGCCACCGAAAGCGCCGCGCAAAGCGCGGCCAGGCCCGTCGGGCGAAGTGACGGAGCGCAGCTCCGGCGCCGAGAGCCGGCGGGAAACCCGCCGTCCGGCACGAGGTTCAGCCGAAGAGGTTGCCGGTCTCCCAGACCGCGGTCAGCGAGCGGTCCGAGATGCGGACGAGGCGCGCCAGCGTTGCGCCGAGCGCGGTCTTGTTGCCCGCGGCGGCGCAGTCGGCGACATCCGCCGCCACCCGCCCGAGCTTGGCCATGCCGATCTGGCCGGCGATCTTTACGAGGCCGCGCGCGCTCTTTCCGACGGCAAGGTAGTCCTCGGCCGCGTAGGCCCGCTCCATCAGGGCGAGGCGCATGGCGAGCTCTTCCATGGCCCGGCAGATGACTTCCTCGGCCTGCGTATCGCCCAGCGATTCGTAGAGCGCCGAAATCTGCGCGTGTTCCAGGCGAACAGGCTCGTCAAGCCTGAGCCGCATCAGTTGGCTCATTGGTCAATCCTCGCAAACCACCGGCCCCCGCCGACGGACCTGAACTAAGTGAACAGGCCTCACCAAAACATTGAACAACGCTCTTTTTGTGGCTCGAATTTCGTGAAAATGTGGCTTAGTTCGGATGCGATGAAACGGATCGTCCCGCTCCCGAGCTACCTCGTCCAGCGTTATCGCGGCTGGAAGGCCACCACCTATTCGGAGAACAAGGGCTGGTACCGGCGCCTTGCCGACGAGGGGCAAAGGCCGCGCGTCATGGTCATCGCCTGCTGCGACAGCCGGGTCCACATCAGCCAGATCTTCGGCGCGGATACCGGCGAGATCTTCATCCACCGCAACATCGCCAACCTCGTGCCGACCTTCACCCCGGACGAGGACCATCACGGCACCTCGGCCGCGGTCGAATATGCGGTGACGGTCCTGAAGGTGGCGCACCTCATCATCCTGGGCCATTCCGATTGCGGCGGCGTTCGCGGCTGCCGCGACATGTGCGAGGGGCGGGCGCCGAACCTCGACAAGCCGGAAAGCTTCATCGGCCGTTGGCTCGACATCCTCAGGCCGGGCTACGAGCGGGTGAGCGGCATCACCGACATTGGCGAACAGCAACTGGCGCTGGAGAGGGAGGCGGTGGTGGTCTCGCTCGAGAACCTTCTGACCTTTCCCTTCGTCACCGACGCGGTCGCGAGCGAGGACCTGAAGCTGCACGGCCTCTGGCACGACATCGGTGCCGGGCGGCTGGACCAGTATCTCGGCTCCGAGAAGGGGTTCGTGCAGGTGTGACGGCGGCGCCGTGGCGCCGCCGCACCGGTCAGAGGCCCGCACCGGCGACAATGGCCTCGATCAACTGACGGTGGACCAGGCTGCGGTCGGCACCCGGCGGATCGGTGCAGATCGGGTCGTCGCCTTCCTCTTCCAGCATCTCGGCGCCGCCGTCCTTGCAGGTCGCGAGGAAGGTGAAGTGGCTCGCCGGGGCGATCACCGTGTAGCGGGCGTCGGGCAGGCGTGCGGCGAGGGCGCTTCCGGTCTGGCCGACGTTGCCGGCATACAAGCGGTTGTCGTTGCCGAGGTTGATCAGCTCGACCGGCACCTCCAGCGCGGCGACACTCTCCGCGGTCGCCGCGAAGGTAAAGCCCGGGTCGACGGCCACGGCCGCAGTGATGCGCGCGTCCCGCGTGTCCGCCGCGAAGCCCGGCGGTAACGCTGTCAGGTCGACACCGCCCTTGGCGAGGAAGATGCAGTCCTGCGCCATCGTTGCGCAATAGTCGGCATAGGCGCCCGGGTCGTACCGCAGGCCGGCGAGGCCGAGCGCCGTCGCGCCGCCGAGCGAGAAGCCGAGCGCGGTGATTCGGGCGGGGTCGACGTGGCGCCCGAACGCCGGATCGGCGAGGAGCGCGTCGAGCGCGGCGGAGAGGTCGGCGGCGCGTTCGTCGAGGCGCACGGTACGGCGCGGCGAGGAATCGCCCGACGTCGTGCCGGGATGGTTCACGGCAAGCACGATGGCGCCGTGCTGCGCGAGGCCGGACGAGAGCCATGCCAGCGCGTCCATGTTGCCGCCCGAGCCGTGCGAGAGGACGAAGAGCGGGAAGCGGCCGTCCTCGATGGCGGCGCCGACAAAGGCGGGTGCGCCATCGAAAAGCAGGCTGTCCCCGATCTTGACGCGATAGGTCGGGCTGCCGGCCGGGTACCAGACCGAGACGGCGAGCGGATAGGCCCGGTGGGCGGCGCGGACGTCCATGCGGTCGTAGCCGGGGATCGTGTCTGCGCCGGATGTTCCAGCGATGCCCGCAAGCGCGGCGGCGAGGATGTAGCGTTTCATGTCGTGTCCTTTCGGGTTCGGGTCGATGCCGTGGACATGGGCGACGGCGCCGCGCCGCGCGTCCTGAAACCGGTTTCAGGTCGAGCCGAACCGGATTTCGGTCTAGTCAGAAGCAGGGGAGGGGCCGATGCTGGCTTTGCCGATACCGCTGATCGTGGCGATGGTGCTGGGGTTCCTGCTGGTCCGCAGCGTCGGCGCGCGGCCGTTACCCTTCCTTGCGCTTCTGACGGCCTGCGCGGCGCAGGGGCTATTGGTATCGCTGGTCCTGCATTACGGGGTCGACGCCCTGCGGCCGCTTCTGCCGGTGACGGCGACGACGATACCGCCGCTCGCCTGGATCGCCTTCCAGACCGCTCTGATCCGGGCGCCCGACCCCTCTAGCGACCTGATCCATGCCGCGGCGCCTGCCTTCACCGCCTTCGCCTATGCCTTCGCGCGGGGGACGGTGGACTACGTGGTCCTGGCGATCTTTCTGGGCTACGGCGCGGCGATGATCCTGCGGCTTCTTCGCAGCGCCGGCGAATTGCCCCTGGCGCGGCTCGAGGCCGGAGGGCTGCCCGGCGCGATCTGGCTGGCGCTGGCCGTGGCGCTGATCCTGTCGGCGGTCAGCGACGCGCTGATCGCGGTGGCGTACGAGATGGGCCGGGCCGACCTGCCGCCCCTGATCGTCAGCGTCTTCTCGTCTGCCGCGCTTCTGGCGATCGGTCTTCTCGGCCTTTCGCCGCACGCTGCGGGGGCGCCAGAGCCGGACGCCACCCCCGAGCCGCCCGAGGCGAGCGAGGAGGACGCGGCTCTGGTGGCGCGACTCGATGCGCTGCTTGAGGGTGAGAAGCTCTATCTCGAGCCGGACCTGACACTGGCGCGGCTGGCGCGCCGGCTCCATGTCCCGATCAAGCGGCTCTCAGTCGCGATCAATCGGGCGACGGGCGGCAATGTCTCGCGCCATGTCAACGGGCACCGGATCGCCCATGCCTGCCGGCTTCTCGACGCAGGCGCCGCGGTGACCGACGCAATGCTGGAGAGCGGCTTCAACACCAAGTCGAACTTCAACCGCGAATTCGCGCGTGTGACGGGTAAGGCGCCGCGGGACTGGCGCGCGGCCGGTTGAGCGCGGGCCTTCCCTTCGGACTGCCCGCCCGCTAGGTCAGCCTGATGAGCGTGAGCAAACTCTACCGTGCGCATGTCGACGAGGGGCATTTCCGCGCCGATCCGGCGCAGGAGGCGCTTCTGCCCGAGTTCGAGCGGATCGCGGCCTACCTCGCCCGGCCCGGGGAAGGTGGGCTGGCAAAGCTCTTCCGCAAGGCACCCGAGCCGGAGAAGGGGCTCTACATCTGGGGCGGGGTCGGGCGCGGCAAGTCGATGCTGATGGACCTTTTCGTCCGGGCCGTCGGCACCCCGAGAAAACGCCGCGTCCATTTCCACGCCTTCATGCAGGAGATCCACGCCGGGATGAACGAGGCGCGAAAACGCGGCGTCGACGACGCCATCGCGCCGGTCGCCAGGGCGGTGGCCGACGAGGTGCGCCTTCTGGCCTTCGACGAGATGCAGATCACCGACATCACAGATGCGATGATCGTCGGGCGGCTCTTCGAGAAGCTTTTCGCGGCGGGGGTGGTGATCGTCACCACCTCGAACCGACCGCCGGACGACCTTTACAAGAACGGGCTCAACCGCAACCTCTTCCTGCCCTTCATCGCCATGCTGAAGGAGAAGATGGTGGTGTGGGAACTGACGTCGGACCGCGATTACCGGCAGGAACGGCTTCAGGGCGAAGAGGTCTATTTCCACCCGGCGGACGCAGCGGCGAAGGCGGGGATCGAGACGATCTGGCAAGACCTGACCGGCGGCTCGTCCCAGCCGCTGGTCCTGCACGTCAAGGGCCGCGAGGTGACCATCCCGGCCTTCCACGGCGGGGTCGGGCGCGCGACGTTCTGGGACCTCTGCGCCAGGCCCCTGGGCGCAGCCGACTACCTCGCGCTGGCCGAGGCCTGCCGGGTCCTGGTGCTGGAGGACATCCCGCGACTTTCGGCCGAGAACTTCAACGAGGCGCGGCGCTTCGTGACCCTGATCGATGCGCTTTACGAGGCGAAGGTACGGCTGGTCGCCTCGGCCGCCGACGTGCCGGAACGGCTCTATGTCGAGGGCGAGGGAACGTTCGAGTTCGAGCGCACGGCCAGCCGCTTGCGCGAAATGCAGTCGGCAGACTGGGCAGGGTAGTCTATAGTCCTCTCCAAGGGGGATCATCATGCCGACCATCGCCAAGGGTGCCCAGCACCAGACCGTCCTGACCACGTTCGAGGTGACGCCGGGGACGTGCCAGGATCTGCTCGACGAGCTAGAGGGCGCCTATGCCGATTTCATCTCGGAGCAGCCCGGGTTCATCGCCGGGGCGATCCATGTCAACGACGCGCAGACGCGGATCGCCAGCTACTCGCAATGGACCAAGCGCGAGGATTTCCAGGCGATGCTCAGGACCGACGAGATGCGCCGGCGCAACCGCCGCATCAACGAACTGTGCAAGAGTTTCGAGCCGGTGATGTACGAGGTCTCCTCGACCTTCTGAACCGGCTCAGGCCGCCGCGGCAAGCGACAACGGCTCGCCCAGCACGTAGCCCCGGCCCCGCAGGTTGCTCAGCATCGACGGATCGCCGCCAAGCTCGGCGATCTTGGCGCGAATATGGTGGACATAGACGCCGATGATCTTGGCGTCCGGTGCCTCGTCCAGCGCGTAGAGCTGCGCCATGATCGCCTCCTTGTCGGTGACCTGGCCCTGCCGGAAGGCGAGGAACTCCAGAAGCTCGTACTCCAGCCGGGTCAGCGGCAGCTCGAAGCCATTCAGCGTTGCGACGCGGTTCAGCCCGTCAATGACCAGCTCGCCGAAGTGCATCTCGGACCGGGCGAGGCCGGCGCGGCGGCGGGCGACGGCCTGCAGCCGGGCGACGAGTTCGGCCACTTCGGTGCGTCGGCTGATGACGTCGTCGGCGCCGAGCTCGAACGCCTTCAGGCGGAAGTCGAGGTCGCGCGGATCGGCCAGCACGCAGATCGCCGTGTCGGGCCGGGCGGCACGCAGCCGGCGCAGCGCGTCGAGCGGTTTCATGTCGGGCAGGTCCGCGTCGAACAGGATGACGTTCTGCTCGGAAAGGTCGGCATATTCGTAGAGCTCCTGCCCGTCGTTGGCGCGGGTCAGCAGGTACCCGGACTGCGCCAGGTCGCGCGCGGCGGTCATGGAAGCCCACGAGGTTTCGGCGATGAGGATACGCATGGCGTCGGTCCTTCCGGCAAACCATGCGAGTGGCAGAACCGCCGGTGTGTCCCCAGCGGGGCCACACACATGGCGGTTGAAATCTGGCGCCCCTGGGGCGCGTCCGTTCTGGAAAGGGAGCCGTTCTGGCGGCGGCCGGCATGTGGGGCCGACCCGCGTCAGATAGCCCGGCGGCCCGAGTCGGAGAAGCCGGTATCTTCAGACTTGGTTAAGCCGGCACCGCGAGCTTCGCCCATTTGCGCGAGCGGATCACCGCGTAGTCGCAGGTGATCTCCTCGCCCTTCCTGATGTCGCGGGCGGCGATGACCGAGGCGGTGGGCGCGTTCTGCCCGTCGACCACCGAATTCGGCAGGCTCGAATGGTTGGTGTAGCGGTCATTGTCGCCCGACAGGACCAGCTCGTCCGTCTCGGGAAAGTACTCGCAGTAGTGCTCGAGGAACTCGACGACATGATCGGGATAGCCCGCAAGCTCGCCCACCTTCAGGACGCGGTCGAGGACCGGGTCGAAGGCCCAGATCGCTGTGCCCTTCCCGATCGGCTCGGCGGCGAAAACGCCGAGGCCGTGGATTTTCGAGGATTTGACGGTGGTCTTGACGAGCAGCATCTGATGGCTCCTGACGCCAGTTGATTGGCGCGAGATTGATCCGGTCGGTGCCGAAATCAATGGGGGCGTGGCGCGCGCGCTAAGATTTCACCGCCCGCTCAAACATGTCCGGCGGGGAACGGCCTGCGCGTCAGCGGAAGTTGGCCAGGATGTAGCGCGCCGTCATCAGGTCGAGATGCGCGCCGCCGCCGTTCTTGAAGAGGGTGATCTCGTCCGCCGACTTCCGCGCGAAGGCGCCGGTGGCGAGATCGTAGAAATCGGCGAGAACGTCGCACTTGGTGATGACGCCTTCCTGAAGCGGGATCCTCAGCTCGCCGATATGATCGAGCGTCGTGGCGCGCGCATCGACGAAGATCCGCGACCGGGTCAGGCAGGCATTGTCCGCCTCGCGCATGTCGGGCCGGTAGGCGCCGATGAGGTCGAGATGCGCGCCCGGTCTGAGCCAGGCGCCATGGATCAGCGGCTGCGAGGTCATGGTCGCGGAGGTCACGATGTCGGACGAGCGCACTGCGGCCTCGAGATCGGGGGCGACCTTGGTTTCGGGGTAGTCTTTGGCGAGCGTACGGGCGGATTCTTGCGACCGGCTCCAGACGCAGAAGCGCGCGTGCGGGAAGAGCGCGGCATACGCTTCGCGCAGCGACCGCGCGACGGTGCCCGAGCCGACGATCAGGATCTTCTCGCTCTCGGGCCGGGCGAGACGGCGGGCGGCCAGCAGGCTGTCGCCGGCGGTCTTCCATTTCGTCACGAGGTGAAAGTCGATCAGGGCCTCGAGCTCGCCCGTTCTGTCGGAGAAGAGGCTGACCGCGCCGTTGACCATCGGCTTGCCCTTCGCCGGATTGCCGGGAAAGACGGTCGCGGTCTTCACCAGCGCGCCCAGCCCGTCGATCACCGCCGCGCGCGACAGAAGGGTGTCGTCGCCGCGGT
>JBNLCA010000289.1:0-5905 GCA_050303575.1 Paracoccaceae bacterium | reverse complement strand
TCCTGGTTGAGGTAGAGGAGCACCCCCGCCCCCTCGTCGCCCATCTGGGCCAGGGCGGTTCTGAGCTGGGCCCCGCAATCACATTTCAGGCTGCCGAGGAGGTCGCCGGTGAAACAGGCCGAGTGCAGCCGCGCCAGCACGGGCGCGCCCCGGGCGGGATGTCCGATTTCGACGGCATAGTGTTCCTCGCCGCCATCATCGGGACGGAAGACATGAAGGCGGCTTGTCGCCGAGACGGCCAGCGGGACGGCTGCGCTGATGACGCGGTGAAGCGGGCTGATCGCCGGATCAACAAGCGCAGCGCCGTGGACCAGCGTCAGGTCGTGCGCCGTCGCGAAGCCCGCCGGGTCATCGATATCGACGCCGACCACGGCCGGAAGCAGACGCGCCGCCTTGGTGAGTGCGATCGCCGCCCTGTGCGGGCCGGCGGGGCCGTGGCGCAGGCTTTGCAGCGGGCCCTTCATGGGGTGGTTCAGGTCGCCCGCCGGGTCGGCAATGGATTTCACCCAAGCGAGCGGCATCTGGTCCGGCAGGCAAATGCGGGCGATGTCCCCGTCATAGGCCCTGGCCTTCAGCGTTTCGGCCCGCCGTCCGGTGATCGTCAGGACCGGCGCCCCGCCCAGCGCCCGCAGATCCGCGAGACGATCCGGGGTCAGCGTTTCCACCGCGAGGAACAGTAACCCCTCGCTCAGCACTACCGGCAATCCCATGCGCAAATCGTCCCGCGCGCGGGACATGCGCTCTGTGCTGCTTGGGCTGAGGGTCATCCGGGGCTCCGTTTGCCCCGATGTATCCCCGCCCGTCCGGGATTGAAACATTTTCCGCCCGCCCGACACGTCCGCGTGAAAAACGGTCACATCCCTTGCCGGACCCGTGATCGCGGCGCATTTCTGGCCAAAGACGGAGTGCGTACCGATGGCCAACCTGAAGAAGATCCTGCTTGTCGACGACGACGACGACCTGCGCGAGGCGCTGAGCGAGCAGTTGGTGATGACCGAGGATTTCGACGTGTTCGAAGCCGGGTCGGGTGCCGAAGCGAACCAGAAGGTCAAGGAACAGCTCTATGACCTTGTCATCCTCGATGTCGGCCTTCCCGACACCGACGGGCGCGAATTGTGTCGGGTTCTGAGAAAGCATGGGGTGAAATGCCCGATTCTCATGCTGACCGGACACGATTCCGATGCTGACACAATTCTGGGGCTGGATGCGGGCGCCAACGACTACATCACCAAGCCCTTCAAGTTCCCCGTCCTGCTGGCCCGGATCCGCGCCCAGCTGCGCACGCACGAGCAGTCCGAGGACGCCGTTTTCCAGCTCGGCCCCTACACGTTCAAGCCGGCGATGAAGATGCTAGTGGACGAAAAGGAAAAGAAAATTCGGCTCACCGAAAAGGAAACAAATATCCTCAAATTCCTCTATCGTGCACAGGAAGGCGTGGTCCCGCGGGACGTCCTTCTGCACGAGGTCTGGGGCTACAATGCGGGTGTGACGACCCATACTCTGGAGACTCACATCTATCGTCTTCGCCAGAAAATAGAACCCGATCCGTCAAATGCGCGCCTTCTTGTCACCGAATCGGGCGGTTACAGATTGGTGGCATGAGGACGGTCACAGACGGTTCTCCTGGAAGGGTACGGGTTTTCACAGTTCGAGTTCCCCTGTCCGCGTCGGGGTTATGACGCGGAACCTCCCTGTTGGACTGGCCCGGGCTTAGGCCCGGGCCTTTTTTCTGCGCAGCAGGGTCTATTCGCGGGCGCGAAGCACCCGGGCGGGCCGCGCCGCCAGCGGACGCCAGGCGAAGGCGAGGCCGGCGAGGAGCGTCGCCAGGGCGCCGCCCGCGACGATGGCGATGGCCGAGACGGGCTCGAAGACGAAATCGGCCTCCATCAGCCAGACCATGACCCACCAGCCGGCAAGGCCGCCCGCGACGATGGCCACGACACCCGCCACCGCGCCCAGGATTGCCGAGCGCAGCGCGAAATAGGTCAGGACCTGCCGCCGGACGGCACCGACGGTCTTCAGGACCGCCGCCTCGAAGACCCGGGCGACCTCGCCGGCCGCCGCCGCACCGATGAGAACGACGATGCCGGTGAAGAGGGTCGCCGCCGCGCCCCAGGTCACCGCCGCCGCGATGGCGCCCATGATGGTCGAGGCGCGCTCGATCACGTCGCGGACGCGGATCGCGGTGATGTTGGGATAGGCCTTGGCGAGGTCGCGCAGGATCGCCGCCTCGGACGCCTGGTCGGAATAGATCGTCGCGATGAAGGTCGAGGGCGCGCCCTGAAGCGCAGCCGGGTCCATCGTCAGGACGAAGCCGATCCCGGCATTCGAGAAATCGACCTCGCGGAACGAGGTGATCGTCGCCGGGATGTCGCGGCCAAGGATGTTGACGGTGATCTCGTCGCCGAGACTCAGGCCGATTTCCTCGGCTTCCTCGCGGGCGAAGCTGACCTGGGCGGGACCGGTGTAATCCTCGGGCCACCACTCTCCGGCAACGATCTCGGTGCCCTCGGGCGGGATGGCGGCGTAGGTGATGCCGCGGTCGCCGCGCACGACCCAGTGGTCGCCCGCCACCTCGCGCGCCGGGCGGCCGTTGATCTGGGTGATGACACCCCTGAGCATCGGCGCGGTCTGGACCTTGGTGACGCCCGCGTCGGCGTCGAGCCGGGCCATGAGGCCCTCCATCTGGTCAGGCTGGATGTCGACGACGAAATAGGTCGGCGCGACGTCCGGCAGCTCGGTGGCGATCGACCGCTTCATGTTGGCGTCGATCTGGCCGACGGCCGCCAGGACGGAAAGGCCGAGGCCGAGTGACAGGACGACCGAGGTCGCCTCGCCGCCCGGTCCGCCGACCGAGCCGAGGGCCAGGCGCAGTGCCGTCTTGCCGCGCAACCAGCGCGCCGTGGCGGCGCGGCGGGCCAGCGTGCGGGCGCCCGCGGCCGCGAGGACGAGGAGGATCAGCGCCCCGGTCACTCCTGCCGCCGCGTAGATGGTCAGCATCGCCATGCCGGACAGCAGCGCCGCCGAGCCGACCAGAAGTGCGACCAGTACCAGCGTCAGCGCGACCCAGTGCCAGCGCGGCAGAAGCCGCGTCTTGGCCGTGGCATCGCGGAATAGGGCAGCGGCGCGGATCTCGCCGGTGCGGGCCAGGGGCCAGAGCGTGAAGATGAGCGCGGTGAGCGCGCCGTACAGCGCCGCCTCGATCAGGGGCATGGCGTGGATGCCGAACTCGGCGGGAACGGGGAGGCGCGGTTCGATGATCGGGCCGAGCGCAAGGGGCGCGAGCGCGCCGAGGATCAGTCCAAGCGTGATTCCGACACCCGCAAGGACACCGATCTGCAGGAAATAGGCGGCGAAGATCGTCCGGCTCTCGGCGCCCAGCGTCTTCAGGGTGGCGATGACCGGGATCTTGCCATCGAGGTAGGAGCGCACCGCGGCGGAGACGCCGACACCGCCGACCGCGAGGCCGGCAAGGCCGACGAGCACCAGGAACGCCGCCAGACGCTCGATGAAGCGCGTCACGCCGGGTGCACCGTCGCGGGCATCACGCCAGCGCATGCCATGGTCGCGGAACAGTCGTTCGGCCTCGGCCTCCAGGGCGGCGAGATTGGCGTCCGGCGGCAGGTCCAGACGGTAGAGCGTGTTGTAAAGCGTGCCTGGCCCGAGAAGTTCGCTGTTCGCCAGGGCCGAGGCCCGCACGATCGAACGAGGCCCCATCGTGAAGCCCGCCCCCGCTGCGTCCGGCTCGCGCGTGAGCACCGCCATCAGCCGGAAATCCTGAACGCCCAGCCGGAACGTGTCGCCCGGCTTCAGCCCCAGCCGGTCGACCAGCACCCGCTCCATCACCCCGCCCGGCAGGCCGTCCGCGCCGTCAAGCGCCTCGGACAGCGGCATCTCGGGGTCGAGGGCCACGGCCCCGCGCAGGGGATAGAGGTCGTCGACCGCCTTGACTTGCGTCAGCGCCCGTTCCTCGGTCGCGGGCACCACGGCGAGCGAGCGGAAATCGACGATTTCCGAGACCTCGGTAGCCTTCGATGCCATCCAGGACTTCTCGTCCTCGTCGGCATAGCGGTAGGTGAAGCGCATCTCGGCATCGCCGCCCAGAAGCGTCGCGCCCTCACGCGTCAGGCCATTCTCGATCGAGACGCGGACCGAGCCGACCGCGGCGATTGCGGCAACGCCCAGCGCCAGGCAGGCGAGGAAGACGCGGAAGCCGCGCAGCCCGCCGCGCAGCTCGCGCCGGGCGATGCGGAGCGCCGGGCTCATTCGGCGGCCTTGCGCAGCGATTCCCCTTCGATGCGGCCGTCATTGAGCCGGACGACGCGATCGCAACGTTCGGCCAGTTCCGGCGCATGGGTGACGAGGACCAGGGTCGAGCCATGCCGGTCCTCGAGCCCGAAGAGAAGGTCCATGATCGCCTGCCCGTTCGCGGCGTCGAGGTTCCCGGTGGGCTCGTCCGCCAGAAGGATCGCCGGACGTGTGGCGGCGGCGCGGGCCAGCGCCACGCGCTGCTGCTCGCCGCCCGACATCTGCGCCGGATAATGATCGAGGCGCGCGCCAAGACCCACTGCCGTCAGCTCCTCGGCCGCACGCTCGAAGGCGTCGGCGTGGCCGGCCAGTTCCAGCGGCGTCGCGACGTTTTCGAGCGCGGTCATCGTCGGGATCAGGTGGAAGGACTGGAACACAACCCCCATATTCTGACGGCGGAAGCGGGCGAGGGCGTCCTCGCCCATCGCGGTCAGGTCCTGGCCCATCGCCAAGACCCGGCCACCCGTGGCGCGCTCGAGCCCGCCCATGAGCATGAGGAGCGAGGATTTGCCCGACCCCGACGGCCCCACCAGCGCAAGGCTCTCGCCCTTCGCGACGTCGAGCGTTATGCCATGGAGGATCTCCACCGGCCCGGCATTGCCCTTGAGCGTCAGCCGCGCGCCGGCGAGCGATAGAATGGGTGCGTCCATGCGATTTTTCCGGTTCCTGTCCCACTTGGCATATGGCGCAAGTGCAACCGTCCGCAACCTTGCGATCACGCTTGCGTTATCGGCGGGCGTGGCGGCGGCCGAGCCGGTGACGATTGCCGCGCTCGGCGACAGCCTGACCCAGGGCTACGGGCTGAACGACGGCGAGGGCTTCGTGCCGCAGATGCAGGACTGGCTTGACCTGCACGGGGTGAAGACCGTGGTTCTGAACGCCGGCGTCTCGGGTGACACGACGGCGGGCGGGCTTTCCCGCGTCGGTTGGACGCTAACACCGGAGGTTGACGCCATGATCGTGACGCTCGGCGGCAACGACCTTCTGCGCGGCATCGACCCGGAGGCGAGCCGCCAGAACCTCGATGGCATCCTGAAGGCCGCGCAGGAGGCGGGAGTGCCCGTGCTTCTGGTCGGGATGGAGGCGCCGGGGAACTACGGTCCGGACTACAAGGCGACGTTCGAGGCGATCTATCCCGACCTCGCCGAGAAATACGGCACGCTCTACGGCGGGTTCTTCCTTGACCCGATCTCGAAGCGGATGCAGGCGGGCGAGGATATCTCGGACCTGATGCAGGCCGACGGCCTCCATCCCAGCCCCGACGGCGTGAAGCTGGTGGTGGACGCGCTGGGTCCAAAGGTGCTGGAGCTGATCGGGCGCATGGGGTCGTGAGCGGAGACGAGAGTGAGCAACAGCTATTTCATGATCTGTGCCGATTGCGAGGATGGCATCAGTGTCCTCCTAGGCAAGGCGATCTTCGTTCACTACGAAGGGCGTGAGAAGCAGAACTTCGGCTTTGCATCGCTCGGCGGCGATACGGGCGGTCATTGGCAGCCGGCTCGAAAGGGCTGCGAGGAGCTATCGCATTTCCTGATGCTGCATCGCGGGCACGAGCTGCGCGTCGTTCCGGATGTGATTGACGGGCCGCCCTACGGCG
>JBNLCA010000288.1:0-2763 GCA_050303575.1 Paracoccaceae bacterium | reverse complement strand
GACCACCACGCGGAACCGGTTGATGGCAGCGGTGTAGTGGCCGCGCTTGAGATAGTAGCGGCCGATCTCCATTTCCTTCGCCGCGAGATGATCGAAGGCGAGGTCGAACTTCAGGATCGACGAACGGGCATATTCGCTGTCGGGATAGCGCTCGATCACCGCGCGGAGCGACTGGAGCGCCTGGAAGGTCACGCCCTGGTCGCGTCCGATCTGGTCGACCTGGTCGTAGTAGGACAGCGCCAGCAGATACTGGGCATAGGCCGCGTCTTCGTCGGCCGGGTAGAAATCGATGAACCGCTGGGCGGCGGCACGGCTGTTCTCGTAATCCTTGTCGCGGTGATAGGCCATTGCCTGCATGATCAGCGCGCGCTTGGCCCATTCCGAATAGGGATACAGCCGCTCGACCTCGCCGAAATAGCGGACCGCGTCCTTGGCCTTGCCGTTTTCCAGCTCGTATTCGCCGCGGGTGTAGATTTCCTGGGCCGAAAAGTCCTCAAGCTCGGGCTCGCGGCGGCCGCACGAGGCCAGCGCAAGAGCAACAAGGCAGGCCATGACCACCCGCTTCGCCGTCCGACCGCCCGTCATTCCCACTGCCCGTCCCGATTCTCGAAATATACCCGCGGCCGAAGGGTCATCGGCCGCGCTGGTTCGTGTCCTAGCATAGAAAAAACCGGGGCGCAAAACGCCTTTCGCGCCCCCGGGAAAGCGGGTCAGACCGCCGCCAGATAGGCTGAGCTGTCGATCCCGACGCCCGGCAGGCGGGCAGCGGTCTCGGGCGTGCAGACGACCATGCGGAAGGCCGAGGGACGCGCGAAAAGCGCCCGAAGGAGCTTGTTGGTCACGGCGTGGCCGGCCCGGTGGCCGGTGTAGCGGCCCAGAATCGGCGCCCCGGCCAGCGCCAGGTCACCCAGCGCGTCGAGCATCTTGTGCCGCACCGGCTCGTCCGCGTGGCGCAGGCCGCCCGGGCTGAGGACCCTGGAACCGTCAACGACGACGGCATTGTCGTAGGTGCCGCCCAGCGCAAGGCCGTTCTCGCGCATCAGGTCGACATCGGCCTGGCGGCAGAAGGTGCGGCTGTCGGACAGCTCGCGCACGAAGGTGCCGTTCGCCAGCGTCAGGATCTTGTGCTGGCGGCCGATCGCGGCGTCGGCGAAGTCGATGGCGAAGTCCATCTCCAGCGTGTCGGCCGGCGAAAGCCGCACAACGGCGTCGCCGTCGCGGACCTCGACCGTCTCGAGGATGCGGATCGCGCGGGCCGGCGCGTCGAGATAGCGCAGGCCGTGCGACAGGATCTCGCGGACGAAAGGCGCGGAAGAGCCGTCGAGAATCGGGACCTCGGGTCCGTCGATCTCGATCAGCGCATTCTGCACGCCGGTCCCGGCCAGCGCCGCCATCAGGTGCTCGATCGTCGAGACGTCGGTGCCGGCGGCGTTGGCGATGCGGGTGCAGAGCCGCGCGTCGACGACCGCGTCCCAGAGCGCGGGGACCATCGCGTCGCGACCGATGACATCGGTGCGGCGGAACCAGATTCCGTATTCGGCCGACGCCGGGCGCACGGTCATGCGGACCGGGCGGCCGGAATGCAGCCCCACACCCTTGAAGGTGATCGGTGATCTGAGTGTTGTTTGCACGACGATTACCTCGTGGCCTTTAGAACGCTTCTCGCGGCGCCCCGTTCCGCCGCTTACCGAGTTAGTCGTGCGGGGGTTCACCCTCAACTCAATCTTTGCAACTTTGTGAAACATTCGCCGTGATCTGCGGGCAGGATTCTGCCAGACCTGTTTGCAGGTGCAGAAAACCCAATGAATCCCATGAAAAAAGGGGCCGGATCGATCCGGCCCCCGTTAAGTTTTTGTGACACGTCGTTAGTTGGCTTGTCGCCTCAGGAAGGCGGGGATCTCGATTCTTTCGTCGTCGGCCTCGTCCTCGACCTCGTAGCTCGGGGCCTGGCGCGCGGCCTGGACCGGGGGCTGAGAGCGGCCCTGGAACGCTGCCGGGCGCTCGTTTTCCTGGTGGCCGTGGCCACCGGTCATCCGGTTGATCAGCGAATTGATCCCGAAGCGCGACTTTTCGGGCGCGGCCGGGCGGGCCGGCTGTTCGGCGGGCTTGGGCACCTTCTGGACAGCGGCCTGGAGCCGGGCCAGCGCTTCTGGCGACGGCGTGCCGGCGCGGCGCGCAGCGCCAGGTTGCGGCTGGGCATAGACCTCGGGCTCGCGCGGTGCGCGGGCAGCAGGCTCGCGGTATTCGCGCTCTTCGCGGTAGTCCCGCTCTTCGCGGTACTCGCGTTCCTGGTGTGCGGCGGCGGCCAGACGTTCCTCGGCTACGTAGGCCGGAGGCGGCAGGTCGTCGGTCTCGGCGGCCTCGTCCTCGTCGATCCCCTCGAAGAGCGACGGCTCGGGCTGGCGCGCGGCCTCCCACGACTGCTCCTCGGCAACCTCCGGTTCGGGCTCGTGCTCCGGCTCGGGCGCGATCTCGACCTGGGCCACCGGCTCGGCGGTCCGGCGCGGGATCGGAACCTCGGCGCGCGAGCCGACGGCGTCGATGCCGGTCGCCACGACCGAAACGCGCATCGAGCCTTCCATCGACTGGTCGAGCGTCGAGCCGACGATGATGTTGGCGTCCGGGTCCACTTCCTCGCGGATACGGTTCGCCGCCTCGTCCAGTTCGAACAGGGTCAGGTCGTAGCCGCCGGTGATGTTGATCAGGACGCCCTTGGCGCCGCGCAGGCTGATCTCGTCCAAGAGCGGGTTGGCGATCGCCTTC
>JBNLCA010000287.1:0-9970 GCA_050303575.1 Paracoccaceae bacterium | reverse complement strand
ATCGGCAGGCCCGACATGTAGGCCGCGCCCTCGGACGAGCCTATGGCATAGAGCGTGCGGCCGGTGACGGTGCGCTTGAACGGCAGCCAGACGGCGCAGGCGACGACAAGCAGAACGATCAGCGGCACGGGAATCCAGCCGATGGGCTGAAGCCAGGCGGCGTCGTAGTCGGCCCAGCCGAACGTGTCGAAAAGATCGGCGACGCCGTTCGTGAGCGCCCAGTTCAGATCGCCATCGACGTCGCCTCCGGGCGAGGGCCGGACGAGAAGAGCAAGGCCGATGGCCACGGCGCCGGTTGCCAGCGTGGCGATGATCGGCTGGATGCGGCCATAGACGACGATGCAGCCGTTCAGGAACCCGAAAGCGGTCCCGCAGGCCAGCGTCACGATCATCCCGAAGACGATCTGGAGCGGCGAGCCCGAGAGGAACTCGGACGCGATGCAGTTCGTCAGCGTCATGACCGCGCCGACGCTCAGGTCCAGCCCGCCGGTCAGGACAGGCAGCGTCTGCGCCATAGCGACGAAGCCGATTGTGACGACTTCGTTGGAGTTCTGGATCAGAACGGCCGACGAGAACCCGCGCGGATGCAGAAGGTGATAGATGAAATAGATCACCGCGAAGA
Source organism: Paracoccaceae bacterium (assembly GCA_050303575.1). GTDB lineage: Bacteria > Pseudomonadota > Alphaproteobacteria > Rhodobacterales > Rhodobacteraceae > JBNLCA01. The sequence goes on along the minus strand of JBNLCA010000287.1, from coordinate 9,348 downwards.
GCAGGACCGCGGCGAGGAAGCCGCGGTTGCGGGGAATGAAGCGTGAAAGACTCATGCCGCTTCTCCGCCGATGTTCAGCGCCGCGGCGACGATGCGTTCCTCGGTGATGTCCTCGCCCTCCAGCTCGGCTACGAAGCGGCCGTCATACATGACGGAAACGCGGTCCGAACAGCCGATGAGCTCGGCATAGTCGGTCGAGTAGAAAAGGATCGCCTTGCCCTCGGCGGCCAGCTCGCGCATCAGCCGGTAGATCTCCTGCTTGGTGCCGACGTCGATGCCGCGCGTCGGATCATTAAGAAGAATAATCTCGGGCCCGATCATCAACCATTTGGCGATGACCACCTTCTGCTGGTTGCCGCCCGAAAGGGTGCCGACCGCGTGGCCGGGCGAGCCGACCTTGATCTGCATCTTGGCGATGCCGTCCTTCACGGCCTGGTCGGCCTTGGCGCCGTCGATCAAGGGACCGGTCCGCACTTTCTCCATCGCCGAGGCGAGAAGGTTGTCGGCAATCGACATGTTCAGCATCAGCCCCTCGGTCTTGCGGTCCTCGGGGACGAGCGCGATGGGCGTGGCGCCGGTCTTGGCGGCGGCGGGGCTGCCCGGGATGCCGGGCTTGCCGCCGATCGTGACCTCGCCCTTGACGTTCTTCAGGACGCCGAAGAGGGCCAGCAGAAGGTCCTTCTGACCCTGACCGTCCAGCCCGCCGAGCCCGAGGATCTCGCCCCGATGCAGCGTCAGGTCGACGCCCTTCAGCCGGTTCTCCCAGGCGAGGCCCTTCGTCGTCAGGACCGTCTCGCCGCGCTGGTCGCGCTGGGGCTTGGGCGGGAACTGCGCCTCGACCTCGCGGCCGATCATCAGGCGGACAATCTCGCGCTCGTCCTTCGCGCCCTTGGCGAAGGTCTCGATATGCTGGCCGTTGCGGAAGACCGAGAGCGTGTCGCACAGCGCCTCGACCTCGTGCATCCGGTGCGAGATGAAGAGGCTGGCGATACCCTGGTCACGCAGCTCGTGGAGGAGCTTGTAGACCGTCTCGACATCGCGCGCGGTGAGCGCCGAGGTCGCCTCGTCGAGGATCAGGACCGACGGATCGCGGCCCAGCGCCTTGGCGATCTCGACCATTTGCCGGCGCGAGAGCGAGAGGTCGGTGACCATCATGTCTGGATCGATCTCGGGGCAGCCGACGCGGGCCAGAAGCTCCTCGGCCCGGCGCCTTTGCGCGCGGGCGTCGATCAGGCCGCGCTTTCGCGGCGGATCGGCGATGGAAATGTTTTCGGCGACGGTGAGATCGGGGATCAGCGACAGTTCCTGGAAGATACAGGAAATGCCGGCGCGGTTCGCCTCGATCGGCGTGGCGAAGCGGACCGGCCGTCCGCCGACGCGCACCTCGCCGGTGTCCGGTTGCAGGACGCCCGAGATGATCTTGATCAGCGTCGACTTCCCCGCGCCATTCTCGCCCAGGATCGCGTGGATCGTGCCCTTGCGCACGGCGAAATCAACGTCCTGGAGCGCATGCACGCCCTGGAACGACTTGGACACGCCGCTCAATTCGACATGGGGGATGTCGGTCATTCTCCGTCCCGTTTTTCGGAAGATGATAGGGTGGAACCGGCGGCGCGCATAGCCGCCGGTTCCGGCTTGCTCAGTTCACGTCCGACTCGTCCTGCGCCATGATGGCCGGGCCCGAGATGTTCACGCCGCAGGGCGGGAACTCGTTCACCGTGAAGAAGTTGTCCGGCAGATCAGACCAGTAGTTCTTGCCGTCCTCGAGGTCCTTGTAGGTCGCGACCGGCAGCGGCACCGAGATGAGCTGCGGCATCACGTTGCCTTCCAGCGCCGAGACGGCGGCCTTCATGGCGATGGCGACGAGGCCCGGGGACTGGCCGATCGAGATGCCCTTCAGGCCCTCGTCCGAATACTCGGCGATGGCCTTGCGGTAGCCGTTCTCAGACTCGCCGGCGACCGGAACCCACGGATGGCCCGCATCCTTGAGCGCCTGGATCACGCCGTTCGAGCCGCCCTGGCCGACCACGGCCTCGAACTGGCCGTGCACGGCGATGGCGTCGGCGACCACCTTCTGCGTGGTGCCGTCGTCCCAGTTGCCGACGACCGAGACCATTTCCCAGTCGCCGCCATCGGCCTCGAACACCTCGTTGATGCCGATCGAGCGGTCACGGTCCACCGAGTTGCCCGGCAGGCCGCGCACTTCGAGGATCTTGCCGCCGGTCACGCCTTTTGCGGCCAGTTCGGCCAGCGTGAACTCGGCCCACATGCGGCCCATCTGGAGCTGGTTCTCGTTGACCTGCATGACCGCGTCGGTGTCGAGCACGTTGTCGAACGGCACCAGCACCACGTTCTCGCGGTCGGCAAGGCGGATCACCCGGTCGAAGCCGTCCGGCGCGACGGCGATCGTGACGATCGCGTCATAGCCCTGGTTGATGAAGTCCTCGATGGCGCCCAGCTGGGCGGGGGCGTCAGTGCCGGTCGAGACGACCTTGAACTCGGCGATCTTGCCGGCCATCGACGGGTCCTCGGCAAAGGCCTTGGCCGTCTTGATCATCTGGATCCGCCAGGTGTTGCCGACGAAGCCGTTCACCACCGCGATCCGGTATGGGCCTTCCTGGGCCTCCCACTGGAAGTACTTGGTGTCGGCATCCCACGGCGCGAAGCACTGCGGCTCGGCGCCCGGACCCGAGACCACGCTCGGTCCGGCGAAGGACGTCGCCGCGAAGGCGACGCCCGCGAGTGCGGTCGTTGCAAACAGTCTGAAGTTCATTTCTCTCTCCTCCCAAGGTGCTCCCTGCACCGATAGTGAAACCGTTGGGTCGTTCGACCTCGATCTTGCTGCTCTACTGTCTTGCCGCCCTAATCTCCAAAGTGGCTGAAGCCGGCTTCCAGGTGGGTCTTCATCCGGTACTGGTACGCCACGCGGTCTCGCTGGCCGAGCGCGCGAACGATGTCGCGGTGCTCGGAATAGGTCGCGGTCGAGAACGTCCGCCGCGTCTTGCCCGTGATCATGATCTTCAGGATCACCGGCTTCATGATCTTGTAGACGTCGAGGATCGCCTTGTTGCCCAGGACCTCGATCAGCCTGGTGTGGAAACGGAAGTCGACCTCGGCGGCATCGGTCGCAGACTGCGCGCTCGCCAGGCCCTCGTTGGTTTCCAAAAGCGTGTCGATGTCGGTCTCGGTGATCCTCTCGAAGAGCTGCTCGACCGATGCGACCTCGAGAAGGCCGCGAAAACCCTGGATGTCGGCGAAGGTCTTCTTCGACACTTCCAGCGTGTTGAACTTGAACAGGTCGAGCGCCCGCTCCATCCGGTCGTCGATGATCGTGGCGCCGACCTTCGGGCGGACGGTGACAACGCCGTAGGCCTTGAGGATGCGCATCGCCTCGCGGACCGTATTGCGACTGGCCGAGAAGGTCTCGCACAGCTCGCGCTCGGTCGGAAGGCTGTCGCCGACCCCGAGACCCTCGTCCGAGATCAGTCCGCGAATCTTCGCCACGAGATCGTCGACCGCCGAAGGCGTCGAGTGCCGAATCTCGGATGCGTCGTCGCGTGGTTGAACGGTCGGGTCCAGCATCTACGAACCGTTAGGGATTCCCCATTTGTTGGACAAAAGGGTTACGCATTGGCGCCACACGAGTCAATCTTGCCGTATAGAAAGGCGTGGTGTACGGATTGCGCCTGTGATTTGACCAACCAAAGGCCCGGAAAAGGCCTCAATCACTCTGGGGAAGCTGTATGTCCGACGACCATTCCACGCGCGCCAACAAACGATTCCGTTCGCAGGAGTGGTTCGACAATCCCAACAACCCGGGCATGACCGCGCTCTACGTCGAGCGCTACCAGAACTCGTCCTACACGCGGGACGAGCTTCAGGGCGGCAGGCCGATGATCGGTCTCGCCCAGACCGGCTCGGACCTCGCGCCCTGCAACAAGATCCACATGTTCCTGGCCGACCGGGTCAAGGCCGGCATCCGCGACGCGGGCGGGGTGCCGATCGAGTTTCCGGTCCACCCGATCCAGGAGACGGGCAAGCGGCCGACCGCGGCGCTCGACCGCAACCTCGCCTATCTCTCGCTCGTCGAGGTGCTGCACGGCTACCCGATCGACGGCGTCGTCCTGACCACCGGCTGCGACAAGACCACGCCGGCCATGCTGATGGGCGCCGCGACGGTCGATATGCCGGCCATCGTGCTCTCGGGCGGGCCGATGCTCGACGGCTGGTGGAACGGCAGGCTGGCGGGTTCGGGAACCATCGTCTGGGAAAGCCGGCGGCTTCTGGCCGAGGGCGAGATTGACTACGAGGAATTCATGAACCGCGTCTGCGCCTCGGCGCCGTCGCTCGGCCACTGCAATACGATGGGCACGGCCTCCACGATGAACGCCATGGCCGAGGCGCTCGGCATGTCGCTGCCGGGCTGCGCCGCAATCCCGGCGCCGTTCCGCGAGCGGATGGCGATGGCCTACGAGACCGGCCGCCGCATCGTCGAGATGGTCCACGAGGACCTGCGCCCGTCTCAGATCCTGACCCGCGCCGCCTTCGAGAATGCCATCCGCGCCAACACCGCCATCGGCGGCTCGACCAATGCGCCGCCGCATCTGCAGGCCATCGCACGCCATGCCGGGGTCGAGCTTGACGTCAAGGACTGGCAGACCGTGGGCTTCGACCTGCCGCTCCTCGTCAACATGCAGCCCGCCGGCAAGTATCTCGGCGAGAGCTACTTCAGGGCAGGGGGCCTGCCCGCGGTCCTGGGCGAGCTGAAGGCCGCCGGTCTTCTGAACGAGGACGTCATGACCGTCTCGGGCAAGACGATGGGCGAGGCCATCGGCGAAGCCCGCTCGAAAGACATCGAGGTGATCCGAACCGTCGCCGAGCCGCTGCGCCAGAAGGCAGGGTTCGTGGTCCTCTCCGGCAATCTTTTCGACAGCGCGCTCATGAAGACCTCGGTCATCTCCGAGGATTTCCGCAAGCGCTTCCTGTCCAAGCCGGGCGAGGAGGGCATTCACGAAGCCCGCGCCGTCGTCTTCGAGGGACCCGAGCACTACCACGCCGCGATCAACGATCCCGACCTCAAGATCGACGAGGCGACGATCCTCTTCATCCGCGGCGTCGGTTGCGTCGGCTATCCCGGCTCGGCAGAAGTTGTGAACATGCAGCCGCCGGACGCGCTTCTGAAGGCCGGCATCAATCACCTGCCGACGGTGGGCGACGGCCGCCAGTCGGGTACGTCGGAAAGCCCCTCGATCCTGAACGCGTCCCCTGAATCGGTCGTTGGCGGCGGCCTTGCCTACCTGCAAACCGGCGACCGGGTGCGGCTCGACATCAATGCCGGCACGCTCGATGCGCTGGTCGAACCGGCCGAGTGGCAGGCGCGGATCGACGCCTGGGAGCCGCCCGAACTGCACCACCAGACGCCCTGGCAGGAGCTTTACCGCAAGAATGTCGGCCAGCTTGCCGACGGCGGGTGCCTTGAGTTCGCGACCGCCTACCGCAAGGTCGTCGACGACCTGCCGCGCGACAACCACTAGGGCTCCGGCAGCCGCCTCACTTGCGCCTGCGCGCCTTGCGGAAAAGCCTGCGGTTCATTTCGATGAACTGCTTCAGCGCGCGGGTGAGGCCGGGAAGCTCGCGGCCCTTGAGGAAGAAAAAACCCGCCGCCGCGCCGACGCCCGCGCCCAGCGCGTCGACGATCAGGTCCCACATCGTGTCGACAAGGCCCGTCTTCTGCATCGCCAGCCCGAAATTCTGGTCCATCGCGAACTCGAAAATCTCCCACACCGCGCCGATCGTCATCGCGAAGCAGAAGGCGAAGAAGGCCATCGCCCAGGGCGGGGCGGCGTAGCGGTCACCCTCGAACAGCATGAAGATGAACAGGAACCCGATCAGACCGAAGCCCAGGGCCGAGCCGGTATGGAGCGCGATGTCCCACCACCAGTAGCGGTTGTAGAAATCGAAGGCTTCTCCCAGGAAGATCGTCGCGAAGATGAAAAGCACGATCCAGGTGGCAAAGCTCGCCGGCAGCATGACCCCGATCCGCCGCGCGGCCACTTGCGGGAGCAGCGTCAGCCCGAACGTCACCGCCGCCACGAACATCAGCGACCAGCGTTCCTCGATCAGCGCGGCAAGGAAGGCGGCCAGAAGCGCCGCCCAGACGGCGAGCACGATCTTCGGCTGGCGCCCGAGAAATCCCCACATGGCGAATACCTAGGCGCGTGTCCGCGGGCCTGCAAGCGATCCGGGCCTTCTCCGCACGGCAGCCGGAGCGTAAGCAATTCCCATGACCCGCGCGGCGCGCTAGGAGAGGGCAAAGGAAAGGACCGGGATGGACATTCTCCAGATCGCCTCGCTTCTGATCGTGCTCGCCGCGGCCTTCGGGACGCTGAACTACCTGTTCCTCAAGTTGCCCCCGACGATCGGCATCCTGGTCGTCGCGCTTGCCGCCTCGATCGCGGCCATGGTGGTCGACTGGCTGGTGCCGGCCTGGCCCATCGAGGAGACGCTGCGCAGATTCGTCCTCGACATCGAATTCTCGGATGCGCTCCTGCAGGGCATGCTCGGCCTCCTCCTTTTTGCCGGCGCGCTCCATGTGAAGGTCGAGGAACTGCGTGCGCAGGCGCTGGTCGTTCTGGCAATGGCCACGCTCGGCGTCGCGATCTCGGTCGCGGTGGTCGGCGTCGGGTTTTCGTGGCTCACCGGCATGCCGCTTCTCGCCGCCCTGGTCTTCGGCGCCATCGTCTCGCCCACCGACCCGGTCGCCGTCCTCGGCGTGTTGCGCGAGGCGAACCTGCGCCGCTCGCTCGAAGTGCAGATCTCGGGCGAGAGCCTCTTCAACGACGGTGTCGCCTATGTCGTGTTCCTGATCCTCGTCGGTCTGGCCTTCCCGTCCGGTCACGGCGAGCATGCCGGTCCGCTCGTCCTCTTCGTGCAGGAGGCCGGCGGAGGCGCGCTTCTCGGCGCTGTCCTCGGCTGGCTGACGTTCCGCGTCATGCGCCGGATCGACGATTATCCGCTTGAAGTCCTCATCACCCTCGCGCTTGCCTTCGGCGGCTACGAGCTTGCGATCCTTCTCCATGTCTCGGCCCCGATCATGGCGGTCGTCGCCGGTCTCTTCATCGGCCATGTCGGCATGAAGTACGGGATGAGCGAGACAACCCGGCAATATGTCGATGCCTTCTGGAAGATGATCGACGAGATCCTGAACGCCGTCCTCTTCCTGCTCATCGGCATCGAGGTCTTCGCGGTCGCTTTCGAGACCTCCTGGACCGTCGCACTGGCGGCCGGGCTCGGGCTCGCGCTCCTCGGCCGGCTGGCGGCCGTCGCCATTCCGGTCCTGCTTCTGAAGCCCTTCGCCGAGTTCGGCCCAGGCACCATCCCGATCATGACCTGGGGCGGACTAAAGGGCGGCATCTCGGTCGCGCTTGCCCTCAGCCTGCCGGCGTCGGAGTGGAAGCCGCTGATCCTGACCGCGACCTACGTGATCGTCGTCTTCTCGATCATCGTCCAGGGCCTGACCGTTGCCGCCGTCGCGCGGCGGCTCGGGCGCGAACCGGAACTCATCGACTGACGCTTGCGTGCCGGCATCCGGCGGCTAGTCTGGCCGCCGTGCGACAAGGGCGGCATCTGCCGCAGCGACGGAGGCTCGACCCGTGCCAGATCATCTCAGCGCCATCGCCGCCTACGATATCGCGACCGACGGCTCGGCGGTCACGGTTGACGATCGCTGGCCCGCTCCGTCGCCCGCGACCGGCGCGTGGCGCTGGCTCCACTGTGACCGGACCACCGCTGCCTTTGCCGACTGGGCGCGCGAGCACCTGCCGCCGCATGTGCGCACGACACTGCTCGAGGCCGAGACGCGGCCCTCGACCGAGATCTTCGAAGGCGGGCTCCTCGTCACCCTGCGCGGCATCAACTTCAACGAAGGCGCCGAGAGCGAGGACATGGTGGCGATCCGGCTCTGGGCAACGGACCGGCTGGTCGTGACGACCCGCTTCCGCCGCGTCTTCGCCGTCGATGAGCTCCGGGGCGAGGTCACGTCAGGTTCGGCCCCGCCAAGCACCGCCGATTTCGTCGCGCGGCTCGCCCGCATCCTGACCAAGAAGATCGAGGAGGTCTCGGCGGCGCGCGAGGATTCGACCGATGCCATCGAGGAGGTCCTGCTCGACGACGAGCCCGACGCGGTCGGTACCGGCGAGCGCGAGATCAGCCGGCTGGCGCGGTCGATCATCAAGCTGCGCCGCCACATCGCGCCGCAGCGTGAGGCGCTGGTCCGGCTCGCGTCCGCCGACCTGCCCTTCATCGGTGTCGCGGCGCGCTACGAACTCGGCGAGGTCTCGAACCGCGGCCTGCGCATCGTCGAGGAGCTCGATTCGACCCGTGACCGGCTCGCCAGCCTGCGTCAGCATGTCGAAAGCCTCCATTCGGCGCGCATTGGCAAGCAGGGCCTCGTCCTCTCGATCGTCGCGGCGATCTTCCTGCCGCTGGGATTCCTGACGGGCCTTTTCGGCGTCAACGTCGCAGGCATGCCGGGAACGACCTGGGAGCCGGCCTTCATCGTCCTCTCGGCCGGCATGGCGGCAATTGGCATCGTCACCTGGCTGGTCTTCCGCTGGCTCAGGTGGTTCTGACCGGGCCCGGGGATATTGCCTCGCGCACCGGGCCGAAAGGCTTTTTCCGCCCAGCGAAACCGGCTAGAGGAAGGCATGGGCGACACGATCCTCGAACGCTGCGAGGCCAGGGGGCTTCGGATGACCGGCCAGCGCCGGACGATCGCGCGCGTCCTCGAGGCGGCTGACGACCACCCGGATGTCGAGGAGCTTTACGCCCGTGCGACTCGGATCGATCCGAAGATTTCGCTCGCCACCGTCTACCGCACGGTCAAGCTCTTCGACGAGAGCGGCATCCTCGACAAGATCGACTTCGGCGACGGCCGTGCCCGCTACGAGGATGCCGAGAGGGAACATCACGACCACCTGATCGACGTCACCACCGGCGCCGTCATCGAGTTCGTCGATCCCGAGATCGAAGCCCTGCAGGAGAAGATCGCGCGCCGCCTCGGCTACCGGCTGCAGGGCCACAAGCTCGAGCTTTACGGCACGCCGGTGAAGAAGGGTCGCCAGCCCTAGTGGACAATTTCCGCGCGAGCCTTCTGATGGTCGCCTCTATGGGGATCTTCGCGGTCGAGGATGCGCTGATCAAGCGTGCGGCCGATCATCTGCCGGTCGGCCAGATCCTCGCCATGCTGGGTGTCGCGGGCTTCGTGATCCTTGCCGTCTTTGCCGCCGCGCGCGGCCAGACGGTCTTCGCGCGCACCTTCCTCGCGCCCGCCGTCCTGATCCGCAACCT
>JBNLCA010000286.1:0-4655 GCA_050303575.1 Paracoccaceae bacterium | reverse complement strand
ATCGCCGCGGCAAAGAAGGTGGCCGGCGATTGCGCCGAGGCGCCCTTGATCATGGGCGGCGAAGATTTCGCCTACATGCTGAACGCCCGGCCCGGCGCATACATCCTTGTCGGCAACGGCGACACCGCGATGGTGCATCATCCCGAGTACAATTTCGACGACGAGGCGATCCCGGCCGGCGCCTCGTGGTGGGTCGAGATCGCTGAGAGCCGGATGCCGGCCTGACGGCGTTTCGGATCGCCTTTGGCGATCCGACCGAAGCCGGGGGGGCTCTGCCCCCCGCACTCCACGCAGTATTTGAAACTCGGGGAAGGGACGGAGATCCTAGAAAGTCAGGCGGTCGCGCATGAAGGCAAGCGCAACGGAAAGGCCGTCGGGCGCGATGCCGTGGCCGGTGCCTTTCATGACGTGGGCATAGACCTCGAAACCGGCCGACTGGAGCGCCTGGCCGGCCTCGTCCATCGACTGGAACGGAACGACCCCGTCGGCATCGCCGTGAACGAGGAGGACCGGCGGCTTGCAGCTTGCCTCGTCCAGCCGCTCGGGATGGAGGAGCCGGCCCGAGAAGGCGACAATGCCTGCGACCGGCTCAGCCCGACGCGGCGCGATGTGGAGCGAGAGCATCGTCCCTTGCGAAAAACCGAAAAGGATCGTGTTGGCCGGGCCGACGCCCTCGGCCTCCATCGTTTCGGTTACGAAGGCGTCGAGGTCGGCGGCCGCTGCCATCAGGCCCGCTTCGGCGGCTTCGGGCGAGGAGCCGTCGAGCCAGGGGATCGGGAACCACTGAAATCCGAAGGGTGCGCCGGGAACTCGGTCCGGCGCGTCGGGCGCGTAGAAGACCGTGTCCGGCAGGTGCGGCTCGAGCGGATCGGCCAGCCCGATCAGATCCTGGCCGTTCGCGCCGTAGCCATGGACGAAGATCACGAGGTTCGTCCCGGTCTCGGGCCCGGCCCGTTCGGCGTTGAGCTTGCGCGTCATCTGATCCCCTCGCGATCCTTGGCCTTCCGGTAGTAGGCCCAGAGCAGTCTCGCCGCAACGCTGCGCCAAGGCGACCAGTCGGTGGCCATCGCGCGAAACGCCTTCTCGGACGGTCTTTCGGGCAGGTCGAACAACAAACGGGCAGCCTCCTGCAGGGCCAGGTCCCCCGGCGCGAAGATATCGGCCCGGCCCAATGAAAACATGACATAGATCTCGGCGGTCCATTGGCCGATGCCCGGTACCTCGGTCAGGCGTGCAATGACTTCCTCGGTGGGCGCGGTGCGGAACGCGGCATAGGGCAGGCCGGCGCCCGCCAGCGCCCGCGCATAGCGGATCTTCTGACGAGAGAGGCCCGCGGCGCGCAGATCCTCGTCCGACGCGGCGGCGATCCTGCGCGGACCGGTCAGCCGCGCCGCCTTGAGCCGGCCCCAGATCGCACCCGCCGACGCGACCGAGACCTGCTGGCTGACGATGGCGTCGAGGAGCGCGGCGAAACCGTCCGGCCGGCGGCGCAGGGGCAGGGGGCCGGTCAGCTCAAGCGCGGCGGCAAATCGCGCGTCCCGTCCGGCGAGCCAGAGCGCGCCTTCGGTGACGCAATCCGGGGTTTCGATGATGCGGCCGACCATGGTTCCTCCCGCCCATCAGACTGTCCGCAGGAGACGGCCGCCGCAAGGGCTGGCGGCTCCCGGCGCGCCGGTCTAGGAAGGCGGCGGAGGTCAGCCGATGAGTGAACGCGAAGCGCCGATGAAGCGGAACGTGGCCGTGCTGGTTGCGGCGACGGCCTTCCTCGGCATGCAGATGCCGATGATCTTCACCATCGCCGGGCTTGCCGGCCAGTCGCTTGCCGGCAATCCCTGTTTCGCGACCCTGCCGATCTCGATGACGGTCCTCGGCTCGATGCTTGCCGCCCAGCCGCTTTCGTCGCTGATGCAGCGGTACGGACGGCGGGCGGGCTTCTTCGTCGGCGCCGCCGGCGGAACGCTCGGCGCGGTGATCGGCGCCATCGGTCTTTACCAGGCGAATTTCGGCCTTTTCCTTCTCGGTTCGCTTGTTACCGGCGTTTACATGTCGGCGCAGGGCTTCTACCGGTTTGCCGCCGCCGACACGGCCGACGAGACGTTTCGGCCCAAGGCGATCTCCTACGTGATGGCGGGCGGCCTTCTCTCGGCGATCTTCGGACCGCAGTTCGTGAAGGTGACGGTCGAGGCGATGGCGGTGCCGTTCCTGGGCACCTACCTCGCCGTCATCGCGATCAACATCGTGGGCTCGCTGCTCTTTCTCGGCCTCGACATCCCGAAGCCACGGCCACCGGCCGCCGACGCGCCGCGCGGTCGGACGCGGTGGGAGCTTTTGACCACCCCGCGCATCGCCGTCGCGGTGATCTGCGCGGCGGTCTCCTATGCGCTGATGAACCTCGTGATGACCTCGACGCCGCTCGCCGTCGTCGGCTGCGGCTACGAGAAGGCGAATGCCGCCGACGTCGTCTCGGCCCACGTCTTCGCGATGTTCGCGCCGTCCTTCTTTACCGGTCACCTGATCGCCCGCTTCGGGGTCGAGAAGATAATGGCGACGGGACTTGCGATCCTCGCAGGGGCCGGCCTTGTCGGCCTGTCGGGCGTGCATCTCGAGCAATTCTTCGTCGCGCTCGTCCTTCTGGGCCTGGGCTGGAACTTCGGCTTCATCGGCGCGACGACGATGCTCGCCTCGGCCCACACGCCGGACGAGCGGGGGCGGATGCAGGGGCTGAACGACATGATCGTCTTCGGCTCGGTCACCTTCGCGTCGCTTGCGTCGGGCGGACTGATGAACTGCTCGGGCGGCACGCCGCAAGCCGGCTGGCAGGCGGTGAACCTCGCCATGATCCCGGCGCTGGCGCTGGCCGGCGGCGCGCTGATCTGGCTGGTGATGCGCCCGAAAGAGGCGTGAAACTGGCGGCTGGCCGGACTGGCGCCTATCTTAGCTTCATGACCCTCGCGCTCCCCTTCGACAACTCGTACGCCCGGCTCCCCGACCGGTTCTACGCCCGGCTCGGCCCAACCCCGGTGGCGCAGCCGAAGCTGATCGCGGTGAACAGAAGGCTTGCGGCGGACCTCGGGCTCGATGCCGATGCACTTGCGTCGCCCGAGGGGGTGGCGGCGCTTGCCGGGAACGGCGTGCCTGAGGGGGCCGAGCCCCTCGCGCAGGCCTATGCCGGGCACCAGTTCGGCGGCTGGTCACCGCAGCTGGGTGATGGCCGCGCGATCCTCTTGGGCGAGGTCGTGGCGCCGGCCAATTCTCCGCTGGCGGGGCGGCGGTTCGACGTCCAGCTCAAGGGTTCGGGCCCGACGCCCTTCTCGCGGCGTGGTGACGGGCGGGCGTGGCTCGGGCCGGTGCTGCGCGAATATATCGTGAGCGAGGCGATGGCGGCGCTGGGCATTCCGACGACACGGGCGCTCGCCGCTGTCCTCACCGGCGAGGAGGTGCTGCGCGAGACGGCGCTGCCCGGCGCCGTTCTCACCCGCGTCGCGGCGAGCCATATCCGTGTCGGCACCTTTCAGTATTTCGCCGCCCGTCAGGACGCCGAGGCGCTTCGGCTTCTCACCGACCACGCCATCGCGCGCCATTATCCCGACGCCGAGGGCCCGCTCGAGTTCCTGAAAGCCGTCATCGCCCGGCACGCCGATCTGGTCGCGCGCTGGATGGGTGTGGGTTTCATCCACGGCGTGATGAACACCGACAACGCGGCGATCTCGGGCGAGACGATCGACTACGGCCCCTGCGCCTTCATGGACGCGTACCATCCCGCGACCGTCTTCTCGTCGATCGACCAGTACGGCCGCTACGCCTTCGCCAACCAGCCGAACATCGCGGTCTGGAACATGGCGCAGCTGGCGTCGGCGATCCTGCCGCTGATCGACGACGACGAGGAAAAGGCGGTCGCAAGGGCGACCGAGGCCGTGCACGGCTTCGGCCCGCTCTTCGAGGCGGCGTGGGAGCGGGTGTTCCTCGCCAAGATCGGCATCACCGAGGCGCACGAGGGCGACGTGGCGCTGGTCGAGGATCTGCTCGGCCGCATGGCCGAGAACGGTGCGGATTTCACGCGCACTTTCCGGGCGCTTTCCGTTCTGGGCGATTCGCCGGGCGCGGACGAGCCCGCGCGGCGCGAGTTCACCGACCCGACCGCCTTCGACGACTGGGCCGTCCGCTGGCGGGCGCGCGTGGCCGGGACCGACCGGTCCGGCATGCGCACCGCGAACCCCGCCTTCATCCCGCGAAATCACCGCGTCGAGGAAGCGATCCGCGCCGGGGTCGCCGGCGATTTCGCGCCGTTCGAGCGGCTGAACGACGTCCTCGCGCGGCCCTACGACGACCAGCCGGGCGCCGAGGATCTTCAGGACGCGCCGAACGACGGCGAGGCAGTGCGCGTCACGTTCTGCGGGACATAGCCGGGTCGATCGCCGCTGCGTGCGCTAGCACCGATCGCGGATCGAGCGTTACATTTCCCGCCCAGGCGACGAACCCGTCCGGCCGCACCAGGACATGCGCCGCACCGTAATGGTCCTGCGGTGCGCCGGTGACGATTGAGACCGGAAGCCCCGCCGCGCCTGCCGCCTCCCTCACGGTTGCGCCGTCGTCAGCTGTCAGGAACGTGAACCCGTCGCCCAGCCGGTCGTGGACCGCCGAGCCGTCGGCCATCC
>JBNLCA010000285.1:0-2920 GCA_050303575.1 Paracoccaceae bacterium | reverse complement strand
GAACCCGGCCCCGATCTGCGTCCTCGACGAGGTCGACGCGCCGCTGGACGACGCCAACGTCACGCGGTTCTGCGACCTTCTCGACGAGATGTGCCGCCGCACCGAGACGCGCTTCCTCATCATCACCCACCACGCGGTGACCATGGCGCGCATGGACCGGCTTTTCGGGGTGACGATGCAGGAGCAGGGCGTGAGCCAGCTGGTCAGCGTCGACCTCAAGCGGGCCGAGGCGCTGGTGGCGTAGGGCCGCGTTCCACGACCGACGATCTACCGAACCATTAAACCTCAGTGGCCAGGTTGCGCGACCAGTTCGTCGCACATATCGTCTTGGTCCATGATCCTGCCTGACTGTGTTCCACGGGACAAACATGATACGGCCGCGATTGAACGGGCGAAGGAGATTGGCTTTCCTGCGCTCAATCCGGTCCTGCCGGTGCTTCTGGGTTGGCTGAAGGACATGAACTGGCCCGTTGCGCCCCATGTTGCGGAGCTTCTTTCGGGCGCCGGCCTGGAAATAGTACCCCACATAGGTGCCGTCCTCCGCTCTGACGACAGTGTCTGGAAAATCTGGGTGCTGACCGAGCTCTGCCCGCGCATTGCGCCGGAGGTTGTCGCTGCGCTTGATATTGAACTTGAAGAGCTGGTGAAACAGCCATCCAAAGCAGACAGAAGCGAGGGCGCAGATCTGGCGGCACGAAAGCTCTTGCGGTTGGCGTGAGTCGGGGCTGTCGCAAGCTGCCTCCTGTTCCAGCGCGCATTGAGGCGAAAAGACGCCCCCGGATCGGCCTCGTGATCGAGCCTGCCCGATGCCGTCCGGGGGCGCAGTCTGCCGGTGTGCGGGGATGCCCGGCAGGTGGGGTCAGGGCGCGGGAATCTTTGCGACCATGTAGACCTCGCCGCGGGACGACATCGGGAAGACGTCGACGGCGCGGCCCTTTCCGGCTTCGTAGAGCGCGTAGCCGGTCGGGTTCACGTTCTCGGCCGGGCGGAAGATGATGGCGCAGGCGCGGCGGCCCTCGTCGTCGAAGAGGGCGACGATGAGGTCGAGGTTCAGCGCCTGGTAGAGGCCGTCCTCGCCAAGCGTCAGGCCGTGCGCGGTCACCCGTTCGGGTGCATTGCGGAACCGCGGGGCGGTATCGACGCAGACCTCCTGGAAGAGCGCGACGGCCTCGGCGGTTGGGACCGGCGGCAGGGACGGGCGTCCGGAGAAGACAGGGACCGGCGGGCCGGCGAAGGCGGGAAAGGCCGTCAGGGCAAGACTGGCGAGGAGGATGGGCAGACGGGGCACGGCTCTGTTCCTTCTGTTGCGGGGTGATGGGGCGGGCGCCCGGCCGGGAAGGCACGAGGCCGGGCGCCCGCTCCGGCCGCCGAGGGGGAGGTTCGGCGGCCGGAGGGGGATCAGTTGCGACAGACGCCGCCGGCGTAGCTGCCGACCTCGCGCAGGATCTGACCGCCGCGCGCCTCGACCCGGCGGCCGGAAAGTTCGGACCGCAGGACGCGCGTGACGAGCGAGGTCAGGTTCGTGACGCGGTAGCAGCTGATCGTGGGTTCGGCGTGGCTTCCGCCGACGCCGCTGTCGTCGGTGAGGAAGAGGTAGCGGCCCTGCGTCTGCGCGGCGGCCTGGCGCATCAGGTACTCGGACTCGATGCCGACTCCCGAGGCGCCCAGGCCGAAGATCTGCACGTCCTTCATCATCGCCGCGCGGGCGGCTTCGAGATAGGCGCGGGCGTCGCGCGAATGGGGCGGCGCATCGGCGACGTGGAAGAGGAGACGCTCGCCCTTGCCGCGGCGCCAGTCGAGGTTCGCCGCGGCGCGCAGCGCGTCGGCCGCCGCCTCGGGATAATCGCCGCCGCCGCCCGCCTCGGTGGCGCGCAGCCAGCCCTGCATCTGGCCCTGGCTCGAGGTGAAACCGTAGTTGCGGACGACATAGGCGTCGCCCTGGTCGCGGTAGAGGACAAGGCCGTAGCGGATCGAGACGCCGGGTGCCTCGCGGCGGGCGGCGCCTACCATGCCGTGCAGTTCCTTTCTCAGCCAGTCGATCTCGTCGCCCATCGAGCCGGTTGCGTCCACGACGAAGACGAGGTCGAGGAAGTCCGGCCGCCAGCCGCCCTCGAAGCCGAGGCCGATGCGGGTGCGGCTGCCGCCGGTGCCGACCACCTGGACCGTCTCGGGCCCACTGCCCTCGGGGATGGCGTGGACCTCGACCTGGCCGAGCCGGCCGACGCCGATCAGCGAGGGGAAGACGGTGATGTTGCCGTCCACCTCGGAATAGCCGGTCCAGAACGGCTGGGACGTGCCGGGGCGACGGAGCGTGTAGCGCACGCCGGGCGCCGGCCGCCCGTCCGAGCCGATAAGCTGAACCATCAGCGGCGCCGAGAAGTTCGAGGCCGGCAGGCGCAGTGCCCGCGACTGTCCGGCGACGAAGCGCTGGAAGGCGCCCAGGTTCAGGGTGTCGTCGATGTCGCCTGCGGTGACGACGCCGCGCCGGGCAATGCCGCGGTTGCGGGTCGGGCGCGGCGGTTCGGGCGCGAAGGAGGGTTCGGCCGCGACCGGCGCGGCCTCGGCCGTGTAAACCGGTTCAGGAAGGGTGGCGGACTCCTCGTAGGACGCCGTGCAGGCGGCGAGGGCAAATGCCAGTGCAGTAGTGGCGAGGGGGAGGCGAAGGGGAAGCATGGGGCATCTCCAGAAAATGTGTAATTTGCACATACGCCCGCCACCCTTGCGCTGTCAACCGAAAATGTGCAGATTGCACACGATGATGGAAATCCTCGACAGGCTCTTCGGTCCGCTCGCGCGGCTTCTGGTCGCGCGCGGCGTGCCGTTCGGTGACCTCGTCGAGCGGATGAAGGCGCATTACGTGCAGGCGGCGCGCGGACTTGCCGGCGAGAAGGCGACCGACTCGCGGCTTTCGGTGATGACC
>JBNLCA010000284.1:0-3136 GCA_050303575.1 Paracoccaceae bacterium | reverse complement strand
CCAGGGCGTGACCTTCCAGGCACTCCAGTCGCTCCGCGCGGTGATCGAGCGCTATCCGGACAGCGAATATGCCCGTTCGTCGATCCTGAAGTTCGACCTCGCCTTCGATCATCTCGCGGCGAAGGAAATGGAGATCGGCCGTTACTATCTCAAGCGCGGCCACTACACCGCTGCCATCAACCGGTTCCGCGTGGTGGTCGAGGACTTCCAGACAACGACCCACACGCCCGAAGCGCTTCACCGCCTGGTCGAGGCTTACCTGGCGCTCGGCTTCGACGACGAAGCGCAGACCGCCGGCGCCATCCTCGGTCACAACTTCCAGTCGAGCCCGTACTACGAGGAAAGCTACGCCCTTCTGACCGGGCGCGGCCTGAAGCCCGAGGCGCGCGGCGACAGCTGGCTGGCAAAGATCTACCGCCAGGTCATCCGGGGCGAATGGTTGTAACCGTGCGCGGGCAAGGTTGCCCAGCGGGACGACATCCATGCTGAGACATCTCGACATTCGCGACATGCTGCTCATCGAGCGGCTTTCGCTCGAGTTCCGGCCAGGGCTGAACGTGCTGACCGGCGAGACCGGCGCGGGCAAGTCGATCCTGCTCGACTGCCTTGGCTTCGTCCTTGGCTGGCGCGGCCGGGCCGAGGAAGTCCGGCAGGGCGCCGAGGACGGCGAGGTCACGGCGGTCTTCGACGTGCCCGAGGGGCATGCGGCACGTACCGTACTGGACGAGGCCGGACTGCCAACGGGGGACGAGTTGATCCTGCGCCGCACCAACGCCGCGGACGGCCGCAAGGCCGCGTTCGTCAACGACCGTCGCGCCTCGGCCGAGGTGCTGAGGGCGCTTGGCGACACGCTCATTGAACTTCACGGCCAGCATGACGACCGCGGTCTCCTCGATGCGAAGGGACACCGCCGGCTTCTCGACGCCTTCGCCGATGCCGAGCCGATGCTGGCGCAGGTGCGTGCGGCCTGGACCGCGCGCCGGGGCGCCGCAACGGCGCTCGATGCGGCCCGCGCCGCATGGGCCGACGCGAAGGCCGAGGAGGATTTCCTGCGCCACGCGGTGGGCGAGCTCGACAAGCTTGACCCCAAGCCCGGCGAGGAAGCCGAACTCGATGCCCGCCGCCGGTTGATGCAGGCCGCCGGGCGCATTCGCGACGACATCGCGCGGGCGCACCAGGCGCTGGGGACCGAGGGCGCAGAGGGACTGCTTCTCGACACCGTGCGCCGGCTCGAAGCAGTTTCGGACAAGGCAGAGGGTCGTCTCGACGCGGCGCTCGACGCGCTGTCGCGGACGCTGACCGAACTCGGCGAGGCCGAGCGCGAAGTCGGAGCGGTCCTCGAAGCGCTAGACGTCGATCCGGCCGCGCTCGAGGCGGCCGAGGAACGGCTTTTCGCCATCCGCGCACTCGCCCGCAAGCACGGTGTTCTGGCCGACGATCTGGGTGCCTTCGCCGAGGACGTGCGCGCCAAGCTTTCCGCTGTCGACAAGGGGGCGGAGAATATCGGGGCGCTGGAACAGGCACTCACCAAGGCGGATGCGGCCTACGACGCCGAGGCGGCCAAGTTGACCAGGGCCCGGACCGCCGCGGCGAAAAAGCTCGACGCGGCGATGGCGAAGGAACTGGCGCCGCTGAAGATGGAGCGGGCGGTCTTCACGACGGTCATCGAGGACGCCGATCCGGGTCCCGAGGGGCGCGATGCGGTCGCCTTCACCGTTGCGACCAATCCCGGCGCGCCGCCGGGGCCGCTTGCCCGCATCGCCTCGGGGGGGGAGCTGTCGCGGTTTCTCCTGGCGCTCAAGGTCTGCCTTGCCCGCGGCTCGGACGCGCTGACGCTGATCTTCGACGAGATCGACCGCGGCGTCGGCGGCGCGACCGCCGATGCCGTGGGCCGGCGCCTGGCGCGCCTCGCCGAGACGGCTCAGGTGCTTGTTGTCACCCATTCGCCCCAGGTCGCGGCGCGCGGCGCGCATCACTGGCGCGTCGAGAAACGGGTGAAGGGCAAGGTCACGACCTCTCTCGTGGCCGCGTTGGCCGAACCGGAGCGTGTCGACGAACTCGCGCGAATGCTTGCAGGCGACCGGGTGACCGACGAGGCGCGCGCGGCAGCCCGGGCGCTCCTCCAGGGCTGACGCCTGCCCGCGCCGCGTACCGTTGCCGCGAAAACCCGTCTCGCGCCCGAGTTCGGCCCGGCCGTTGGCCGAACCTCCCGGCGCGCGTATCAAGACGGGGAACGGAGCGAAAGCGAGCGATGGACGACGAGGGCCCGCCCGGCGCGATCACCCGGCTGACGACGCAGGTACGGCGCGATGCCGCGCGCGCCTGGCGCGTCCTGATCGCGCGCGGTCCCTCGCAGCTCCAGTTCTGGCTCCTCGCGCTCGTCATCGGCATCGCCTCGGGCTTTGCCGCGCTCGGCTTCCGCAAGGCGATCGAACTTCTCCAGCGGACTTTCTACGGTGCCGACGAGGCGACGCTTGCCAGCCATGCCGCCATGCTGCCCTGGTGGTGGCTTCTGGCCCTGCCGATCCTGGGTGGCCTCGCGGTCGGACTGATCCTTGACCGGTTCACCCCGGACGGCCGTGTCCGCGCCGTCGCCGACGCGATCGAGGGCGCCGCGCTGCGCCACGGCCGGGTCGAGAAACGCGCCGGCCTTGCCTCGGCCCTCGCGTCGCTCCTCACCCTTTCGACCGGCGGGTCATCCGGCCGCGAGGGGCCGGTCGTCCACCTTGCGGGCGTGATCTCGGCCTGGGTCGCCTCGCGGATCCGCGCCGACGGCATCACCGGGCGCGATCTTCTCGGCTGTGCCGTCGCTGCCGCCGTCTCGGCGTCGTTCAACGCCCCGATCGCCGGTGCGATTTTCGCGCTCGAGGTCGTCCTGCGCCACTTCGCCGTCCATGCCTTCGCACCCATCGCCATTGCCTCGGTCGCCGGCACCGTCATCAACCGCTGGCATTATGGCGGCGTCTCGGAATTCGCCCTCCGCCATGGAGGCGACCTCGCCTTCTACCAGGAACTCCCGGCCTTCCTGATCCTCGGCCTCGTCTCCGGCCTTGTCGCCGTGATCCTGATGAAGTCAATCTTCTGGGCCGAGGATTTCGGCAACTGGGCGCAGGCGAAAACCGGGATGCCGCGCTGG
>JBNLCA010000283.1:0-2569 GCA_050303575.1 Paracoccaceae bacterium | reverse complement strand
CGGACCGCGTCCCAGGCCTCCTTCAGCGAACCGCCGCGCAAGGCGACGCGGGCGGCGGGGCGATAGGTGGAGCGGACAAAATCTTCGGTGAGGCCCAATGCGGCATTCACCATCTCGGGCCCGACCAGCGCGTCGCCGCGGCCGGGGGCGATGGCGTCGAGGTTGAAGTTCCGGATCCGGCCCAGCGTTGAGGGCCAGTCGTGGAAATGGCCATCGCCGCAGTAGCAGGCCGAGTGGTATTCGACGACATCGCCGGTGAACATGACGTTGGCGTCGGGCACGTAGACGACGATATCGCCCGCCGTGTGCGCCCGGCCGAGATGCATCAGGTCGATGCGGCGCTGGCCCAGATACACCGTCATCCGGTCGTTGAACGTGGTCGTCGGCCAGGTCAGGCCGGGGATGGATTCGTGGCCCTGGAAGAGGCGCGGGAAGCGGGCGAATTCGCTGTCCCAATCCTCCTGCCCGCGTTCGGCGACCATGGCGCGGGCCTTCTCGCCCATGATCACCTCGGGCGCGGCGAAGGCCGAGGCGCCGAGCACGCGGACGGCGTGGTAGTGGGTGAGGACGAGGTGGGTGATCGGCTTGTCGGTGACCTTGCGGATCTCCTCGATCACCTTCTGCGCAAGCCGCGGGGTCGCCTGAGCCTCGACCACCATCACCGCGTTATCACCGATGATGACGCCCGAGTTCGGGTCGCCCTCGGCGGTAAAGGCGTAAAGGCCGGGGCCGATCTCGGTGAAGCTGGTTTTCTTTTCGGTCATGTCGCCGGCCGAGGCGAAGGCTTTGGTCATATCGTTCTCCCTTGTCCGGGCGCGCCCTTCGTGATTCTGTCGCGCGCATGACACGCGATCTGCGCCCCTGGCTCGTCACGTTCCTTATCATCGTCGGTGCGGCGGCGTGGCTCCTTTGGATCGGGCGCGAGCCGATCTGCAAATGCGGTTACGTCAAGCTGTGGCACGGCGAGGTCGTCAGTTCCGAGAACTCGCATCATATCTCCGACTGGTACACCCCGTCGCACATCATCCACGGCATTCTCTTCTACGCCGGTCTGTGGCTGGTGGCGCGGCGGCTGAGCTTCGGCTGGCGGCTGGCGATTGCAACGCTGGTCGAATGCGCGTGGGAAGTGGTCGAGAATTCCGACGCGATCATCGAGCATTACCGGGCGGTGACCATCTCGCTCGATTACTATGGCGACTCGGTACTGAACTCGGTCTTCGACGTGCTGGCGATGATCGCCGGGTTCTTCCTGGCGCGGACGGTGCCGGTCTGGGCGTCGATCGCGGTGATCGTTCTCTTCGAAGGGTTCACGATCTGGATGATCCGCGACGGGCTGGCCCTGAACGTCCTCATGCTGCTCTGGCCGCTCGACGCGGTGAAGGAATGGCAGGGCGCCATCGCGCGCTAGCGTCACCGTCCCGCCCCCACCGGATCTTCGTGGGCGGGCAGGATCGTGCCCGTGCAGTCGCCAAAACCGATGCGGTAGCCGTCGCCCTGCGCGTGGCCGCGTAGTGTCAGCGCGTCGCCGTCCTCGAGGAATGTCCGGGTCTCGCCTGTCGCGAGCGTCAGGGGTTCCTTGCCGCCCCAGCTGAGCTCCAGAAGGCTGCCGCGGTTTTCGCGTTCGGGCCCCGAGATCGTGCCCGAGCCGAGGAGGTCGCCCACCTCCATCGGCGCGCCGGCCGTCGTGTGGTGGGCGAGTTGCTGGGCGGCGGAATAGTAGAGCTCGCGCGCGTTGGTCCGGGTGATGGTGGTCGCCGCCTTGCCCTTGGGGGCGAGTGTGGCTTCCAGCGCGATGTCGTAGAGCATCGGGCCGGGTTCTTCGAGGTAAGGCAGCAGCGGCCGGTCGCGCGGCGGGCCGGTGACGCGGAACGGCTCCAGCGCGGCCCTGGGCACGATCCACGGGGAAATCGTGGTCGCGGTGGCCTTGGCCTGGAACGGGCCGAGCGGCTGGTACTCCCACGCCTGGATGTCGCGCGCGGACCAGTCGTTGAGAAGGACATAGCCGAAGATCATCTCGTCGGCCTGCGCAACCGAGACCATGCCCTCGGACGGCTGGCCGACCACGGCGCCCAGTTCCAGCTCGAAGTCGAACCGGCGGCTGGGGAGGAAGGCCGGAAGATCGTGGTCGGCGCCCTTGAGCTGGCCCCACGGCCGGCGGACCGGCGTGCCCGACACGACGACCGAGGACGCCCGGCCGTTGTAGCCGATGGGAATCGAGAGCCAGTTCGGCGGCAGGGCGTTCTCGGCCCCCCGGAACATGGTGCCGACGTTGGTGGCGTGGTGGCGACCGGCGTAGAAGTCGGTGTAGCCCATGACCTGGACGGGCATGTGCATCTCCGCCTCGACCATCGGCACGAGATAGGGGCGGAGCCAGGTTTCGGCCCCGGAGCCTTCGGTCAGCCAGCCCGTCAGCGTCTTGCGGAATGTTGCCCAGACCCTGGGACCGAGCGCCATGAAGTCATTCCATGCGCCGGTGACAAAGACGAGGTCCTCGGGCAGGTCAAGCCGTCCGTCCTCCTCGAGCCGGGTGACATCGACGATCATGTTTCCGATGGCGACGCCGCAGCGC
>JBNLCA010000282.1:0-8653 GCA_050303575.1 Paracoccaceae bacterium | reverse complement strand
CGCGGCGAATAGCATTTGATGTCGCCGAACGGGCCGACCGTAACGATGCGGCAGGTGGTTGCGATATCGCACTTCGTGGTGACGAAAAGAGCGAGCCGGTAACGGTTCGACCAGGCACTCTCGGGCAGCGGCAGGCCGGCGGTGGCGTCGATCTCCATCCGGCCGTTCCAGAGGGCGTTGACGACAAGGTCGAAGCGCTCGGTGCCGCCCTGATCGTCGCTCACCTCCCATGCGCCGTCCGCCGCGTCGATGGCGTGCGAAGCGGTGACGCCGGTCAAAAGGCGCAGCTCCACGCGCGGCTCGCTGGAAAGGGCTCGGGAGACCAGGTCGGCGACGGCCTGCGTGTCGACCGAGCGCTCGGGCACCGCGAAGCCGGCGACAATGCGGGAGCGATCGCTCATTCCTGCCAGCTCGTCTTCGGTCAGGCGTCGGGTTTGGGCGGCAAGGACGTCGCCAAGATAGTCGCCCGCATCCGGATGGTCGCGCACCATCGCGTCTATCCGGGCGAAGAGGTCTGCAAGGTCGTCCGGCCGCGTCACCGAATCCGGGTGGACCAGGAAGTGGTCATCCGTCTGTGTGGAGAGCGCGCCGATGTCCGTTCCCAGAAGGTCCGACAGCTCTCTTCCGAACCTCAGACCGCCGGTCACGACGTGACGGGCCGTCGCCAGCGTCGGGTCGGCACCGTAGAGGTAGCCGAGGTGAATCTTCCCCTCGTTCCAGCGGCTTGCGCGGTCCATCGCCCGCGCCTCGCGGTCGTAGAGCGTCACGTCATAACCATGGCGCGCAAGCGAAAGGGCGAGACAGGATCCCATGATCCCGGCGCCGAGAACGGCGATTCGGTCTGTCACGACGGGGCGATTCCGGGTCGGTCGTGGAAATAGTCGTCGGGATCGTAGGGCAGGTCGGCGAAGACCATCAGCGCCGAACCCGACCCCTCGTATTCCTGCCGCGACCAGATGCCGGGTTCGATCAGCAGGAGCGGTCCGTCCGGCGTGAGGCGCCAGCGGCCCTGTCGGTCGCCATCGCAAAGCTCGACCACGACGGCGCCGGACGCGCACATCAGAAGCTGGCGGGACCTCAGATGCCCATGCCCGCCGCGAACCGTGTCGCGTGTGCCATTCACCAAGAAGCAGCGCACCGGCAGGAAGTCACCGAGTGGGAAATCGACCGGACGCAAAAGGCCGCGCGCGTCGCCGAGCACCGGCAGGTCGATCAGCCGGGCGCCACCTCCGACAAGGTGGACGGGTGCGTCTTTCAGGACGGGAACGCTCATGGCCAGCGGGCGAGAGGCGGCAGGCTCATCAGGACTGCGCTCGCGTCGTGGCCGGTCTCAAGCCCGAACTTCGTGCCGCGGTCGTAGACCAGGTTGTACTCGGCATAAAGCCCCCTGTGAATCAATTGCGCCTCGCGGTCAGCCTCGCTCCAGCCGGTGTCGCGCCGTCGCTCGACGATCGGCAGGTAGGCCGGAAGGAACGCCCGGCCGACGCCTTGCGTAAAGGCGTAGTCGGCGTCCCAGTCTCCCGAGTTCAAATCGTCATAGAATATTCCGCCGACGCCACGGGCGCGGCCGCGGTGGGGAACATGGAAATACTCGTCAGCCCAGGCCTTGAAACGGTCATAGTAGTCGGGCGCGTGCGGCGCGCAAGCCGACCTGAGGACGGCATGGAAGTCGGCGGTATCCTCGGCGTACTCGATCGCCGGGTTCAGGTCGGTGCCGCCGCCGAACCACCGGGCATGCGGGGTCCAGAACATCCGGGTATTCATGTGAACCGCCGGGACATGCGGGTTCTGCATGTGCGCGACGAGGCTGATCCCCGACGCCCAGAAGCGCGGATCGTCCGCCATGCCGGGCACGCCCCGCGCCGCCATTGCCTTTTGCGCCCGCTCGCCCAGCGTTCCGTAGACGGTCGAAACGTTGACGCCGACCTTCTCGAAAACCCGGCCCGAGCG
Organism: Paracoccaceae bacterium; assembly: GCA_050303575.1. Classification (GTDB taxonomy): domain Bacteria; phylum Pseudomonadota; class Alphaproteobacteria; order Rhodobacterales; family Rhodobacteraceae; genus JBNLCA01. The sequence goes on along the minus strand of JBNLCA010000282.1, from coordinate 6,703 downwards.
CATCACGCTCATCAGTCCGCCGCCGGCATCCTCGCCCTCGGCGCCCTTGCGGCGCGTCTGTGTCACCTCGAAGCGGCCCGGCGCGGCATGGGCGAAGGGACCCTTGGCCTGCGTGTCCTCAAGCCCCTCGAACGCGGCGACGATCTGGTCACGAAGCGTGCGGAACCAGTCCGCTGCGCGTGCCTTCCGGTCGTCGAAAAGGTCGGTCATCTGTGCCTCCGGCTGGCCCCGGTTTTGTCCGTTTGGCGGCGGCGGTGCAAGGGCGTATGGTGGCCGGGAAGGAGCCATCACCCATGCGCCCAGCGATTCACCTACTTGTTGCCCTCCTGCTTGGCGCCTGCGCGGATCCGCAGACGCAATGCGTGTCGCGCGCCAATGCGGACCTCAGGGCCATCGACCGCGAGATCGCCGATATCCAGACGGCGCTGGCGCAGGGCTATCGCGTTACGGGCGGGCGGACGTCGGTCGGCTTCGCGTTTTGCACGTCGGACGATCCGATCCATGTCTGCCTGGGCACCGAGACGCCAGTTGCCGAACGGCGCCAAGCCATCGATCCGGCGGCCGAACGCGCCCGGCTGCGCGCGCTCCAGGCGCGCCGTCCGCAGGCTGCTGCGACCGCAGCGCGCGCCGAGGCCGCCTGCGCGGGCTGAGGCTCAACGCCTCAGCCGGTCCGTGATCAGCCCGCAAAGGTCCGAGATCGCCTGGCCGGCGGCCGCGGCGACATCGCCCGGCCGGTCGCCCGCCAGGGGCACCAGGATCGAGAATCGCTCGAGCGTTTCCCGTCTCCGCCCGGTGGGCGAGATCAGCGCATATTGCCCGGCCAATTCGAACTGGCTGTCGGCGCGGGCCAGCATCCGGTCGATCCGCACGTCGAGCCTCAGGTCCGGCCCCCGATCCAGCGGCCAGGGTTCGGCCGCGACCTCGGCCGTGGTCGTTTCGTGCAGTGTGCCGGCGATCGCCGCGGTGACGGCGTCGACCGGCTCTTCGGCCCAGAGCGCCTTGCCCGTGGCTCTGAGCGCGCCGTCTTCCTCCTGCGCGAGGATCTCATTGTCGGCGGCGTAGGCGGGAAGGGTCACCTGCCGCACCTCGATGCTGCCCACCGAGACGGTCTGCCGTTCGGCCGGTTCGGGTCGATCCAGCAGATATTGCGGATCGTTCTTGCCGCAGGCGGCGAGCATGAGAAGGCAAGGCAGCAGCAGGCGAAGCATCATGTCACCGTCCAAACAGCAATGAATTGGGGTCGCGCTCGATCGCACGGGCCAGCGCGGCGACGGCGCGCGCGGCGTTGCGTACCTCGCGCAGCGCATCGAGCGTTTCGGCGTTGAAATCGGATCGCGATCCGTAGGCGGCGATGAGCGATTCGGCCTGCGTGACCAGGCGTTGCAGCCGCTCGGACAGTTCCGGCAGGCTCTCGACCGCCTCGGCGACGGAATCGGCCGCCTCGCGCGCCGAGGCCATCGTCGCGTTGGCGTTCTCTACCGCCCCGCCGGCGCGCAGTTCGGCGAGCGTCGCGCGGATCTCGTCCAGGGCGGAGGTCAGTGTGGGCGGCAGCGCGCGCGCCCCGTCGGTGTCGAGGATCTGGTCGGCGCTTTCCAGGACGCCTGTCGCCGCGGCAACCAGCTCGTCGGTCTTCAGACCGTTGACCTTGGCGGCGACGGCGCGCAGGTCTTCGACCAGTTCGGGCATGTCCTCGGAGGCCGTGGCGATGTTGTCGAGCGCGGCATTGGCACGTTCGATCGCCGAGGCGAGGTTCGCCAGCGCGCCGTTCTCCCGGAGCTCTTCCACCACCGAGCGGAGGTCGGCCACCGCAGCACGGAGTTCGCCCGGAAGCGCCTGCGTCGCCTCGTCGTTCACGACCCCTCGGATGTCCTCGAGCAGGGCCGCCGCCGATGCCGGGACGGCCTTGGTGTTGTCGTCGCGGGCAAGATCCTCGACCGAGGCGAGCGTGGCGATCGCCTGCTGGAGCAGTTCCTCGATCGGCAGCGAGTTGATCCGCTCGAAGAGTCCCTCGGCGGTCGCGGTGAAATCGGGCAGGTTCGACGGGGTGCTCGGCAAGATGGGGAAGGGCTCGGCGTTGCGGTCGAACTCTGCCGGTGGCGCGTCGTCGACCCGCTTCAGATCGACGATCAGCGCCGCGCTGAAAAGGCTTGTCGTGGAGAGCTGTGCGCGCAACCCGTCGCGCACCGCCTCCTCGAAGAAGTCCAGTACTTCCTCGCGGCCCGCCTCGCGCGGCAGGCCGAGGAGCGAGGGGTCTATCGAGACGTTGGCGACAAGCCGGATGTCGGCGCTGTCGGTCGGGTCGGCCTGCGCCGAGATCGCCGAGACCTCACCGACTTCGACGCCGCGCAACGTCACCGTTGCGCCCGGCGACAGCCCGCTGATCGGCTCGTCGAACGGTACGGACAGGGTTACGGCGTTCGCGGCCGAGCGGGCATAGAGGCTGCGGCGCGCGTCTGCCTCTTCGGGGAAGATGTCGTAGACATAGCCCGGCCCGACCGGCTGGCCGCCCTCGTAGAGCACGCCGAACTCCACCCCGCCCGTGACCAGCGAGGCCAGGCTGTCGACGTCGACCTCGAATCCGCCGGCGCCGAGCGAGACAGAGAAGCCCGACGTGTCCCAGAAGCGGACGGCATCGGTCAGGCGCCGGTCGTGCGGTGCCTCGATGAACGCGTCGACCACCACCGCGTCGCTGGAAAGTGTCAGCCGCGGCCTTTCGAGCCGGCCGACAACGATCCCCTGGAAAAGGACCGGCGCGCCCTCGTTCACCAGCTTTCCGTTGGTCGATCTGAGGGTGATTCGCCGCCCTTCGCGTCCGGGCTGTGCCAGGGACGGCCCGTCGAGGCCGAGGAACCGGTACCTGGCCCCTCCGGGAGTCTCGTCCCATGCGCCCTGGATGTAGACGCCGGACAGCACTGTGGAGAGACCCGAGATGCCCTGCGCAGAGACTTCCGGGCGAACCACCCAGAACTCGGCTTCATCGTCGACATAGGGGGCGACGGCCTTGTCGATGCGCGCGGTGACAAGGACACTGGCGAGGTCAGCGGTGAAACCCACCTGCTCGACCGTGCCGACGACCACGTCGCGGAAACGGATCGTGGTTTCGCCGGCGGTCACGCCCGAGCCGTTGGCAAAGACGATCTGAATCTCGATTCCGCGTTCCGAGAAGGTCCGCCAGGCAACGCCCAGCGACACCACCAGAGCCAGAAGCGGCACCAGCCAGACAAAGGACAAGTTCCGCCAGGGCGAGGGGCGCGCGGCGCGCACCTCCATCTCGGCGGGTCCTGGCTCGCTCAACTGTCGTCCCTTTCGTAGGCATCCCAGATCAGCTTGGGATCGAAGCTCTGCGCGGAAAGCATGGTGAAGGCAACAGATAGCGCGAAACTGACCGCCGCAATGCCCGGATTGACCGCCGCGACGAAATTGAGCTGCACCAGCGCCGAGAGAATCGCCACAACGAAGACGTCGATCATCGACCAGCGGCCGATGAACTCGACCACCTCGTAAAGCACCTGCCGTCCGTGGCCGCGGATCAGCACCTTGGTCTTCACGCTGATTGCCAGATAGGCGATGGCGATGAACTTGCCTATCGGGATGATGACGCTGGCGGTGAAGACGATGAGCGCCACACCGTAGGACTCGTGGTCGATCAGATCGAAGACACCGCCAACGATCGTGTTCTCGCGCGTCTTGCCGAAGGTGGTGGTCAGGAGCATCGGATAGATGTTCGCCGGGATATAGAGGATGAGGCCGGCGGCGAGCCAGGCCCACACCCGCTGCAGGCTGGTCGTGTCGCGGCTGACGAGTGCCTCGCCGCAGCGCAGGCAGACGGAGCGGCCGGGCGCATGGACCCGTCCGCAGCGCGCGCAGCCGATCAGGCCGGCACGACGCGCGGTCAGGAAGCTCTGCGTTCTTCGAGCGTTTTCCATATCGTCAGCCGACACATGAAATTGTCTTTCACCACGGTCACGAGGACCAGGGCAACGAAGGCCCAGAAGGCCGGGCCGAGCGAGACATGCGCCAGGCCGGCGACCTTCACCAGCGCTACCGCGACGCCGACGATGAAGATCTCGGCCATGGCCCAGGGCTTGATCTTCTCGGCCAGCCGGAAGACCGGCAGCGCGTGGCGGGCGGGCGACCAGCCGAAGGCCATCGGCGCCAGCACATAGATCAGTGCGCCGAACCGGAAGAGCGGCAGGATCACGATCAGCGCCGCCACCGCCACCGAAAGCGGAAGCATCAGCCCGTGCGAGAAGGCCATGACCGTGTCGAAGACCGAACTGCGCTGGGTCAGCGAACCGGCCCTCAGTTCGAGGAACGGGAAGAACACCGCCGCGATCATCAGGACGAGCGCCGTGCCCGACAGCATCACAATTCGCGTCAGCGCTCCTTCGCGCGAGGTCATCAGGACCGATCCGCAGCGGCTGCACCGCGCACGGCTGTCGGGCGGCACGTCGATCTCGCGATGCAGCACATCGCAGGTCGGGCAGGCGATCAGCCCTTCGGGCGGCGCGGTGCCTGCGGATAGTGGGCCGGCCATTCGGGTCCCCCTGCGGGCGAATCTGCCCGCGTCACACCAGAAGCGGCATCATCAGCGAGGCGAGGCTGAGGACAAGGAAAAAGCCCGCCATGTCGGTGATCGTGGTCAGAAGCGGCCCGCTTGCCGCGGCCGGGTCCTGGCCCGCCTTCTTGAGGAAAAGCGGAACCACGCCGCCGATCGACACCGCGATGATCGTGTTGAGCGAGAGTGCAAGGCCGATGACGACGCCAAGCCATGGATTTCCCTTCCAGATCCAACATACGATGCCGATCAGGATGCCCAGCGCGATGCCGTTGATGACGCCGACCGACACTTCCTTGATCCAGACCCGCATCGCGTCCTTCGGCTGGACGAGACCCAAGGACAGCTCGCGCATCGTCACGCCGACCGCCTGGTTGCCGGAACAGCCCGACATGTCGCTGACCATCGGCAGGAAGACCGCGATGGCGATCACCGCCGCCAGCGTCTCCTCGTAGGCCGAGATAACCGAGGCGGCGATGACGTTCAGGACGATGTTGGCCGAGAGCCATGCCAGCCGTCGGCGCGATCTGAGCCACAGCGGCATCGAGCGCAGCTCGTCGCCGACCTGCTGCCGCTTCAGACTTTCGCTCTCGGCGCGCTCCAGCGCGGCGTCCCGCACGGCGTCGCGGCTGACCACGCCGACCAGCGTGCCGTCGGCCTCGACGACCGGCAGGCCGAGGAAGTTCTCCTCGTCGAAGATGTCCTCCAGCTCGTCCAGCGTCGCGGTCACCGGTACGGTCATCGGTTCGACCATGATGGTCGAGAGCTTGGTGTTCTTCCGCCCGGTCAGAAGGGCGCGGAGCGAGACCACGCCGACCGGTTTGCGGTCTCCGTCGATGACGTAAGGGTGTTGCCCTCGGTAGCGTTCGAAATCCTCGTCGCCCTCGATCACCATCGTCAGGACGTCGCCGACCGTCGCGGTGTCGGGGAACGAGAAGGCCTCGGCCACCATCAGGCCGCCGGCCGTGTCGTCCTCGTAGGCCGCGAGGCGCCGGACGTCGGCCGCATCCTCGGGCTCCAGCTCGGCCAGGATCGCCTCGGCGTCCTCGTCTTCGAGTTCGCCGATGAGGTCGGCCTGGATGTCGGAATCGAGCTCGTCGATGATCTCGGCGGCGCGGTCGGTCTCCAGTCCCTCGACGAGCTCGGTCGCGGCGGCGGTCGGCGCTTCCTCGAGCAGCGCCGCGGCAAGCTCTGTCGGCACCATCTCCAGAACGCGGCCCCGGTCGTCGGGGTCGAGGAGGAGAAGTTGCCTCAGCGCGGCCGAAAGCGGCAGCTCGTCCAGAACCGCCGTGAGCGCCTCGGCATCGTCCGCGTCGAGCGCCGCGCGGACCTGGTCGCGCAACCGGATTGCCGGCTCGTCCTCGGCCTCGGCACGGGTCTCCGGTTCTTTCAGGTCTTCATCGGTCAATCTTGCCTCCTTCAGGCGGCGAGGGCTTGGTCAACGGCGCGACCCAGCTTGTCGGTCAGCTCGGCCACCTGCTCGTCGGTGATGATGAAAGGCGGGGCAAGGAGGACATGGTCACCCTTCCGCCCGTCAATGGTGCCCTGCATGGGGTAGCAGATCAGCCCGGCCTCGAAGGCGGCGGACTTGATCTTCGGGGCAAGACGGCGTGACGGGTCGAACGGCGCCTTGGTGGAACGGTCCTCGACCAGCTCGACGCCGAGGAAGAGACCGCGGCCACGGATATCGCCGACATGTGGATGCTGGCCGAACCGTTCGGTGAGCGCGGCGCGGAGCTTTGCGCCCATCTCTTCGACACGCGGCAGGAGGCCGCGGCTCAGGATCGCCGAGACGACGGCGTGGCTTCCGGCGGCGGCGGTCGGATGGCCCATGTAGGTGTGGCCGTGCTGGAAGAAGCCCGAGCCCGCCTCGATAGCGCCGTAGATCTCGGCCGAGCACAGCATCGCGCCGATGGGCTGGTAGCCGGCGCCGAGGCCCTTGGCGATGCAGATTATGTCCGGGCGTACCCCGTCCTGCTCGCAGGCGAAAAGCGTACCGGTCCGGCCCATGCCGCACATCACCTCGTCGAGGATGAGCAGCACCCCGTAGCGGTCGCAGATCTCGCGGATGCGCTTGAAATAGCCGGGCGCGGGGGCGAGCGCGCCGGCCGTCGCGCCGACCACGGGCTCGGCCATGAAGGCCAT
>JBNLCA010000281.1:0-7457 GCA_050303575.1 Paracoccaceae bacterium | reverse complement strand
GCCATGAAGGCGGCGCCGCCCTCGTTGCGGCAGAGGACGAAGTCGAGCTGTCCCGCCTTGTCGTGCAGCGCGTCGAGTACGGCGAGATAGCTTTCGCCCGGTACGCCGAATGCCTTGCGCCCGCCCAGCGCTGCCAGGCAGTCCACCAGCAGAGTCCCGCCGTTGCGCATCATGCGATCCTTTCGTGCAACGGGCGGATTTGGCACCCGCGCCTTGGTGTCATCGCGCCGGCGTGGCGCGATCTCCGATATGCAGTCTTTCCAATGTCCGACAAGATGACCCTGCGCTCAGACGGTGACGACGCCGGGGGTGCGAATCCCGACGGGGTCGAACGCGCCAACCAGCAGGCGCATCGGGGCCCGCCGGCAAGATCGCGCACGGCACAGGCAAGTGCAACCTTGGCCCGGCGACCGGCGCTCAGTGGCGTCTGGCACCCGGCAAGCCGTCGGCGCCTGGGCCGAGGCGCGCGTATCAGATCAGGAGGATCGGGCGCCAAGAGGCGCCGGCGCGAGCGGGCCGAAGGTTCGGACCAGCAGGAGGAGCGCGATGGCGGCGCAGGGAAGATAGACCATCTCCACCGATGCCATGCAGCCGATGGCCAGTGCAAGGCGCAGCAGCGTCGCAACGTGTCCCAGCGGCTTCGAATCGAACCGCGCGAGCGCGCTTGCCAGGAGGCTGAGCCCGAGTGTCAGCCGCAGGCAGACCAGCCCCAGCGCCGGCCAGTCGATTCCCGGGCCGTAGCCTGCCAGGAACTGTTGCGCGCCGCTTGTCGCGGCAGGGTCGAACTTGGCGGCGTCGATAAGCAGAAGCTCGGGGTAGAAGGCGAAGATGAAGGGCAGCACGAACATCACCACGCCCGAGCGCACCGCCGAGAAGCCGGTCGCCATCGGGTCCGCCTTGGTGATCGAGGCAGCGGCGAAGGCCGCGACGGCAACGGGCGGGGTGATGGCCGAGGCGACCGCGAAGAAGAAGATGAACATGTGCGCGGTGAAGGGCGCGATACCGAGGCCGATGACCAGGGGCCCCATCAGCAGCGCGACATTCACGTAGGCGGGCACGGTCGGCATGCCCATGCCCAGAAGGATTGCCATCAGCATGGTGACGACGAGCGCGGCGAAGAGAAAGATGCCGCCGGACTGCAACTCGGGCGCGAAATCGCGCAGAAGACCCAGTACGTCGCGGGCGATGAAGCCGGAAAGGCCGGTGAAGTTCAGGCAGAAGTCGATCACCGAGACCGAGAGGAACATCAGGTAAAGGGTCGAGATCAGGATGCCGGCATCGGCCAGGGCGGCGACCAGTTGCCGGGGGCGGGCGCGGATGTCGCGGTCAAGGAAGAAGAGCGCGCAGAGGAGGAGCACTGCCCACCAGCCGGCCGAGCCGGCATCGCCGGCGGAATTCTGGGCGATCTGGAACAGGAAGGGCAGGTCGAGCGCGCGGCAGGAGCCATCGACCGTTTCGGTCGGGATGCCGAAGAGGGCGGCGATTGGACCGCAGCCGACGGCCTCCTTCGGGGTGACAAGGAGGACGAGGATCAGCAGGATCGGGCCGAGGATCATCAGCAGGTTCAGCTTGTCCTGGCGAGACAGCGCCATGTCGGCAGTCTTCTCGCCGACCGGCTCGATGCCGAGCTTGCGCGCCTGGAAGACCACGGTCAGGAACAGGCAGCCGAAATAGGCGACCGAGGGGATGATCGCCGCGATGATCACCTCGCGGTACGGGACCACGGTCATCGCGGACAACACGAAGGCCGCCACCCCCATCACCGGGGGCATGATCTGTCCACCCGAGGAGGCGGCGGCCTCGACTCCGCCGGCAAAGGTGCGACTGAAGCCGCGTTTCAGCATCATCGGGATGGTCAGAACGCCGGTCGACAGCACGTTCGTCACCGGTCCGCCCGAGATCGTGCCGAACATCGCCGAGGCGACAATCGCGGCATGGGCCGGGCCGCCGCGCAGCTTTCGCGTCCAGAGGAAGGCGATCTTGATCAGCGACCGGCCGCCGGCCGAAATGCCGAAGAGCGAGCCGAGAACGATGTAGGGAAACACAGTGGACAGAAGGATGCCCATGAATCGGCCAAGCAGGCCCTGCGAGTTGTTGACGAGGATGTCCTCGACATTCGGCCGCCCGTCCATCAGTGATCGCGGCTCGCCGCCGAGCTTGGTGATCATATACTTGTTCATGTCCTCGGCCCCGTAGAGATACCAGACGAGGACGGTAAGCATCGTGTAGCCCGCGATCAGGATGGCGACGGCGACCAGCGGAAAGCCCCAGACGCGGACATTGTAGGCCAGGAACGTGGCGACAGCAGCGCCGACGACAGCGAATATCCAGATGCCGAGCGTGTTCACGCAGGCGGGGTCGTCGACGGTTGTCGGTGCCGGAAGGCCGTAGAGATCTGCGAACGCCTTCTCGGCCTCAAGCGCCTCGGCGATCAGAGCCGCGCGCGTGCCGGTCAGCCGATCGATCAGGCAGATCGAATCGATCTCGATCATGTAGGAAAGCGACGTGACGATCGCCATCGTCACCAGAAGGAAATCCATCAGCGCGCCGAGCCGGCGCCGGACCGGGCTCGCGCCCGAGGCGGCCGCGGTCGCCCAGAAGGAATGGTTCAGCGCCACGATCAGCATCATCAGCACGAAGGCGATCGGGTAGAGCCATTCGTAGGGGAACTTGCGGATCGCGAAAGTGGGGCTTCCGGTCACGTCGCGGAAGAACGCATCGAGGCCCGGGATCGACGGGGTGGTGTTCAGAAGGCCGATTGCGACGAGCAAAAGACCCAGCGCGCGCGCGACGGCGGTCAGGCGCGACGGCCTTGGGGCTTCGGTCTCGGACATCGACATTCTGGCGCTCCGCAAGTGTGCGCGGGCGGGTACCTCACGGCACTCGCCCGGCAGTGGTTACTTGGCGCAGTCCGGAATGGCGTAGCCCGCTTCCTCCCACGCGGCGACGGCGCCGGGATGGTATTTCAGCGTCAGCCCGCCGCAGAAGCCGGTCGTCACCTGGTCGACGACATCGAAATTTACGTTGCGAGCATAGGGCGCGCGCTCCTTCAGCTCCGGGATCGACGCGATGTAGGCCGCGACGATTTCCTTCACCAGCGCCTCATCCATGTCCGCGCGAACCATGGCGGCGAAGGGGACGCCGGGCGAACGGAAGACGCCGTCTTCCGAGATCAGGTGAACGCCCTGGTCCGGTCCGTAGCCCATGTCCTCTTCCCTGATGACGATCGGCGAGTTGCCGGGCGCGGACAGGAACTTCTGCACCGCCTCGCTTTCGAAGATCGCCTTCGGCATCGAGATGATGTTCACCTCGCCGGCCGCAAGCGCGGTCGTCACCCGGTCAGAGGGGAAGGTCAGCGGTACCATGATCGCGTCAGCCGATCCGTCGACCAGCACGGTCGGCAGCTCTCCCCAGTTGGTCTGCATCCCCTGGTAGTCCTTGCCGTCCTCGTAGCCGCCCGAGCCGAGCTGGATTGTCTGCCGCCCGACGGTCAGCGCCGCGCCGCGCGGCGGTCCGTTCCAGACCGTCTTTCCGGCAAGTCCCTCGTAGCTCTGGATGCCGGTCGAGACGTGGGACATCAGCCCGTAGGCCCCGGCATTGTAGGGGAAGAGCGCACGCACGTTGTCGGCCAGCGCGGCACCGTTCTCGACGTTGGCGAAGGGACCGGCGCCCTTGGCCAGCAGGAAGTGCAGCACGGTCGGAACCGAGGCGATGTCCGACTTGCCCTCGGCGACGTTGACGATTGAGTTCGTCGCCGTCTGGCCCTCCTGCACCTGGATGTTGGCGATGCCCTCGCGCGAAAGGATGTCGGCAAGGTGTATCGTCGACAGGTGCGGCGAGTTGCCGGGACTGGACGTTTCCGCGGTCAGGTTGGCCTGGGCCTGGGCGGACGCCCCGGCCAGCACGCAGGTCAGGGCGAAGGCGGTCGACTTGAAGATCTTCATGGTATCCTCCCTTGGTTCTCGGCGGTCAGCTCATGCGCCGTCCGGTCTTGACGTCTTTCTTGCTTGGGGCGGTCGCGCCCGTCATGTCGGGCGCGGTGCGGCCGACATACGTGGCGGCAATCTCGGCGGGGATGTCGCCCGGCTCGACGACGCCGATGAGCACGCCCTTGCGGGTCGCCTTGCCGCGCATCTCTGCCAGGGCCGAATTGGAAAGCGTGGTGCGGGCCGACGGGCGGCGGGCCCAGGCGAAGAGCTTGTCATACAGCGCGGCCCGGATGGCGGCGTGCGCCTCGCTCTTACCCAGATCGACCAGTTCGTCGGGATCCGCCTCGAGGTCGAAGAGCATCGGGCGGTGACCGCTTTCGAAATGGATCAGCTTGTGGCGCGCATCTGCGATCATGAACATCCGCGCCTGGTCAGGATGCAGGTTCAACCGCGTGGCGAGCGGGCTGGCCGAATAGTCGTACTCGCAGATCATCACCTCGCGCGCCGGGGCCGGACCGCCGCGGAGGAGCGGCAGGAGCGAGTGGCCTTCGAGGACATGATCCAGCGCACCCGGATCGCGGCCCGCCACCTCGACGAAGGTCGGGGCGAGGTCGAGGCTTTCGACCATCGCGTCCGAGACCGAGCCGCGCGTCGCGTCCGCCTCGGCCGAGGGGTCGTAGCTGATCAGCGGCCCCTTGATCGCGGCGTCGTGGAAGAAGGTCTTCTCGCCCATCCAGTGATCGCCGAGATAGTCGCCGTGGTCCGACGTCACGACGATGAACGTGTCGTCCATCCGACCCGTCGCCTCCAGCCAGTCGAGGAGCACGCCCAGCTGGTCGTCGCATTGCTTGATCAGCCCCATGTAGGCCGTCAGCACCTTCTCGCGGATATCGTCGCGCGAGAACGCCCTACCCACCGGCGCATTCTGGAAGCCGCGGAAGACCGGGTGATCGCTCTGCCGCTCGGCCTCGGACCGGACCGGCGGCAGGAAGTCTCCGGACCCGTACATCCCGGCATAGGGCTCGGGAACGATGTAGGGCCAGTGCGGCTTGATGAACGACAGGTGGCAGCACCAGGGCTGATCGCCACGGCTTTCGATGAAGTCGATGCCTCGGCGGGTCAGGTACGGGGTCTCGCTGTCCTCCTCGCGGATGTTGGCCGGCGCATCGGCGTTGGTCAGGAACCAGCCCGAAAGGACGTTCCCGCCATCGTCGCGGGCCGAGTTGGCAAAGTCGTGCCACGGATTGTCGCCATCGTAGCCCCTTGAGCGCAGGTAGTCGTTGTAGGCCTTCGCGCCGCCGGCATCGTAAAGACCCTCCGGCCCCTCCGGCCGCATCCCGTCATCGCGTTCCCAGACGTCGAATCCGCATTCCGCCACCCTTGCCCCGATCACGCTGTCGGGTTCGAGGCCCAGCCGTGCCATGCCTTCGGCGTCCGCCTTCATATGCGTCTTGCCGACCAGCCAGCACTCCATCCCGGCGTCGCGCAGATGATCGCCCATCGTCAGTTCGCCGACCTTCAGGGGGACGTTGTTCCAGGTCGCCCCGTGGCTGTGCACGTACCGGCCCGTATAGGTCGACATGCGAGACGGCCCGCAGAGCGGCGACTGGATGTAGGCCCGGTCGAAGCGGACGCCCAGCGCGGCAAGCCGGTCGAAGTTCGGGGTGTGCAGGTGCGGGTGGCCGTAGCAGCTGAGGTAATCCCACCTGAGCTGGTCATACATGATGAAGAGGATGTTCTTCGGCTTGCCCAACTGGACCGTTCCCTCCCTGACATGGCCCGTCTTGGTGCGCGCCTTCCGTCAGACTAGCGGTTCGGCCGGTCGTTGATGAATCGAAATTGCCGAAACGATATGCCGTCTTTGATATATCAGACGATCGTCTTCGCCGCCTGCCGGACGATCTCGGCGAAGCGTTCGGCCTCGGGCGAGAGGGCGCGCCCGGTGGCAAAGGAGATTCCGACCGAGCTGACCAGCTCCTCGCCCTGGATGCCCAGCCGCACGAGTTGGCCGTCCGCCAGTTCCTGACGGACGGCGCCGAGCGGAATGCAGGCCACGGCGCGCTCGGCGGCGAGGAAGCTGCGGGTGAACTCGAACGAGACGGTCTCGATCCGGCGCGGAAACTCGTCGAAGCCGCGTCCCTTGAGGAACTTGTCGAGCTCGCGGCGGATGATCGTGCCGGGCAGCGGGACGACGATAAGCTCGCCCTGCAGGTCGGCCAGTGTCGCGGTCTCTGGCGCCAATGCCAGCGGATGGCCGGCGGGCGCGACGAAGATCAGAGGTTCGGCGTAGATATGCTCGAAGCTGACGCCCTCCATATGGTCCAGCCCCAGAAGACGCCCGATCAGGAAGTCTATCCGTCCGGAGATCAGCCGGGTGATCAGGTCCGGCACGTCGGACCAGTGCAGCTCGAGATCGACCTCCGGCTCGTGCGCCTTGAGGACCGCTGCCGCGCGACAGGCGAGGGTGCGGACCACGTTGGGCAGAACGCCGACCGCGATGCGCCGCCGCGCGGCCCCGCTGCTTCCGGTACGGGTGCCGGCCTCGATCTGCGCGACGGCAGTATCGAAATGCCGCCTCAGCCGCACGCCGGCCTCGCTCAGCTGCAGACCGCGGCCGGTGCGCAGGAACAGTTTCTCGTCGACCAGCGATTCCAGCTCGGTCAACGACCGCGACACCGCTGGCTGCGAGGAATTCAGGTGCGCCGCCGCCGCCGTCACCGAACCGTGTCGCGCGATGGCGAGAAAGCATCGGATATGCCGCATGCGCAGCCGGTTGTTCACGCGCTTCCTTTCGTTTTTCGGATATTGCCCGGCGCTTGAGGGCTGCGCAATGGGTTGACGCCGGCAGGGACGGGACGCTAGCGCTCGGGCAGGATCGCCGGGAGGGGTCGATGTCGAAACTTGCACCGCCAGCGCTGAATCACGTCTGCGACCTCGAGGTCGCGCTCGACCCGATCCGCGAGATGGGGCCCGGGCGCGCCGGGCAGCGGCGCATCATCCCGATCATCGGCGGACGGGTCACCGGCCCGCGCCTCGAGGGCCGGATCCTGAACCTCGGCGCGGACTGGCAGACGATCTTCGCCAACGGCGTGGCGGAACTCGACACGCGCTACGGCATCGAGACCGCCGATGGAGCCACGATCGAGATCCGCAACTACGGCTTCCGCCACGGCCCGGCGGAGGTCATCGCCGCCATCGCGCGCGGCGAGGACGTGGACCCGGCCTCCTACTACATGCGTACCCATGCGCGGCTCGAGACAGGGGACGCGCGTTACGAATGGGTCAACCGCACCCTCTTCGTCGGCACCGGAGCGCGACTCGACGGGCAGGTGATCGTATCGCTCTTCGCGCTGGAATAGGGCGGCCAGTCGAAGTTGGTCAGTCGAGGTTGAAGAGGGCGCGGAAGCGGGCGAGGTTCTCGGTGGATTGGCGCATCGGATCGTAGCCCGGTTCCGGCAGCGGCTGAACCACGTCCCAGTGTTCCGCCATCTGGCCCTGATCGTTGAAGCGGACGAAGTCGGCGAAGAC
>JBNLCA010000280.1:0-7327 GCA_050303575.1 Paracoccaceae bacterium | reverse complement strand
CGGATCGCGGCGTGGTGGTCGAGCGGGTCGAGCGCGGCGTCCGTCGTCGCGAGGCAGGCGATGTTGAAACGCTCGAAAAGCGCGCGCGGTCGGTATTCGGGCGAGGCGAGGCGCTCGGCGATCTGGTCATAGAGACGGTCGGCATTGTCCGGCGACAGGCGCTCGCCGATGTCGAAGAGCGTGGCGAAGGAATGGTCGATCCAGAGCCGCGTCGGTGTCGCCCGGAAGAGATGGTAATGCGCCGCGAAGAGCCGCCAGATGGCGCGGCCGTCGGTCTCGGCGCGGGAGCCGTCCACGCGCGGCACGCCGAGCGCGTCGAGGCTGACGCCCTGGCTGACCAGCATCCGGAAGATGTAGTGGTCGGGCACGACGAAAAGCTGGGCGGGGTCCGGGAAAGGCTCGTTCAGCGCGAACCAAGCCGGGTCGGTGTGACCGTGCGGGCTGACAATGGGCGCCGTCTCGATCCGTTCGAAGATCTCGCGGGCGATCCTGCGGGTGCCGGGCTCGGCAGGGAACAGTCGGTCGGGATGAAGCATCACAGACCCTCGGTCGGGTGGGCGAGCGCTGTCATGATGCCGCGCAATTCGGCAAGGCCGCGCAGTCGGCCGATGGCGGGATAGCCCGGTTGCGCGCGGCGGGTGAGGTCGTCGAGGAGATCCTGACCATGATCGGGGCGCATCGGGATCGAGGCGTCGGCGCGGCCCTCGGCGCGGCGGCGTTTCTCTTCGCGCAGGACGGCTGCGATTAGCGCGACCATATCGGTATCGCCCTCCAGATGCGCCGCCTCGTGGAACGAGCCCTGAAGGTCCGGGCTCTCGCGCTTGACGTTCCTGAGATGCAGGAAGTGGACGCGTGGACCGAGCCGCTCCATCATGCCCGGCAGGTCGTTGTCGGGCCTGGCGCCGAGCGAGCCCGAGCAAAGCGTGACGCCGTTTGCCTGCAGATCGACGGCGTCCAGAACGCTGCGGAATTGCGCTTCGGTCGACATCACGCGCGGCAGGCCGAGCAGCGGGAAGGGCGGATCGTCGGGGTGGCAGCAAAGGCGCAGGCCAAGCCCCTCGGCGACCGGCGCGACCTCGGAGAGGAAGTCAATCAGGTTCTGCGACAGCCGTTCCTCGGGAATGTTGTCGTAGCGGGCGAGGTGGTCGCGAACGTCGTCGAGCGTCAGCGTCTCGGCCGAGCCGGGAAGGCCGAAGGTGACGTTGGCGGTCAACTCGGTGCGGCGGGCGTCCGGCATCTCGGCGAAGCGCCGTTCGGCGGCTGCGGCAACCGCCTCGGGAAAGCTCTCGGCTGCGCCCGGACGCGCGAGGATGTGGATGTCGTAGGCGGCGAAGTCGATCAGGTCGAAACGCATGCAGGTGGCGCCCGACGGCACGCGGTAGGCAAGGTCGGTGCGGGTCCAGTCGAGGACCGGCATGAAGTTGTAGCAGATCACCTCGATCCCGGCGGCGGCGAGATTCCTCAGGCTGTCCTTGTATGCCGCGATGTGGCCCTTCCAGTCGCCGGTCTGACGCTTGATGTCCTCGGAGACGGGCAGGCTTTCGACCACATCCCAGGCGATGGTCGAGGGTGTGCCGTCGGGATGGTTCGCCACCTCGCGCTGGCGTCTGGCGATCTCCTCCGGCGTCCAGACAAGGCCCGGTGCGACATGATGCAGTGCGCTCACGACACCCTCGGCGCCGGCCTGGCGGATGTCGTAGATCGAGACCCGGTCATGCGGACCGAACCAGCGCCACGTCTGCTGCATGGGGCCTCCCTCCCACTTCCGCGTGGCCCGTTCCGGGCCGTTCGCGGCCTTCTACCAGCCGGAAAAGCCGTTGACTAGTATGGAAGTATGGAGGAGCGTCGCGACCTGGAGGAGCCATGCCCGCAAGCGAAACCGCAATGACGTTCGATCCGCTTCAACCGGTGGCGCCGCAGCTGCACCGGATCCTGCGCGCGCGCATCGTCGCGGGCGACCTTGTCCCGGGCGCGCGGCTTTCGGAATCCGAGATTGCCGAGACCTACGACGTCAGCCGCCAGCCGGCGCGCGAGGCCTTCATCAAGCTGGCGGAGGAGGGGCTGCTCGAGATCCGGCCGCAGCGCGGCAGCTTCGTGCGGAAGATCTCGATGCGCGCGGTGACGGACGCGCGTTTCGTGCGCGAGGCGATCGAGGCGGACGTGGTGAAGCTGGTCGCGGCTGCCGCGGACGCCGGGCTGGTGCGCGATTTGCGCGCGCAGATCAGGGACCAGCGCAAGGTCGAGGAGACGCCGCGCGCGTTCGTGGCGCTGGACGATCTCTTCCACCGCACGCTCGCCGAGGCGGCGGATCGTGCCAGCGCCTGGGACGTGATCGAGGGCCAGAAGGTCCAGATGGACCGGGTGCGCCAGATCTCGTCGCGGCAGTTCCCGCTGAGGAAGGTGGTCGAGCAGCACACCGCGATCTGCAACGCGATCGAGAGCTGTGATCCTGCGGCGGCGGAGGCGGCGATGCGGCTGCACCTGCGCGAGATCCTGAAGGACCTGCCGGCCATCGCGGAAGGCCGGCAGGAATATTTCGAGGACTGACCGTCAGGTCCAGTCGGCGACGAGGCCGTCGGGCAGGTTCTGGTAGCAGACCGGACGCAGCCAGCGGCGGATCGAGAGCGTGCCGACCGAGGTGGCGCCGAAGTTGGTCGAGGCCGGGTAGGGGCCGCCATGCACCATCGCGTCGGCGACCTCGACCCCGGTCGGAAAGCCGTTCGCCAAGATCCGGCCGGCCTTGCGCTCGAGGATCGGGAGCAGGCGCCGGGCGGCCTCGCGGTCGCCCTCGTCCATGTGGACCGTCGTCGTCAGCTGGCCCTCGAGGCCCTTGGCGAGCGTCTCCATCTCGTCCACCCCGCCGACGCGAACGACGAGACCGAGCGGGCCGAAGACCTCTTCGCCGAGCGCGTGGTCCTGAAGATAGGCGTCGCTGTCGGTCTCATAAAGGTTCGGGCTGGCGGTGCGGCCCTCGTCGTCGTTCGTCAGCACCGCCTGCACGGCGTTCCGCCCGTCGAACCGCGCCTTGCCGTCGCGGTAGGCCTGGGCGATGCCGTCGGTCAGCATGGTCTGGCCGCCGATCTGGGAGAGTGCGTCCTTCGCCGCCGAGACGAAGGCGTCGCCCTCGCCGCCCTTCGGAACCACGGCGATGCCTGGATTGGTGCAGAACTGGCCCGCGCCCATCGTCAGCGACCCGGCCCATCCCTTGGCGATGTCACCGCCGCGCGCCTTGAGCGCCTCGGGCAGGAGGAACATCGGGTTGACCGATCCGAGTTCGCCGAAGAAGGGGATCGGCTCGGGGCGCTGGGCGCAGAGGTCGAAGAGCGCGCGGCCGCCGCCGAGCGAGCCGGTGAAGCCCACGGCGCGGATCACCGGGTGCTGCACCAGCGAGGTGCCGACGTCGCGCTTGCCGCCCTGGATCAGGCTGAAGGTGCCGGCCGGCATGCCGCATTTCTGAATCGCGGCGTCGATGGCCTGCGCCACGATCTCGGCGGTGCCGGGGTGGGCCGAGTGGCCCTTGCAGACGACCGGGCAGCCAGCCGCGAGGGCCGATGCGGTATCGCCGCCGGCGGTCGAGAAGGCGAGCGGGAAGTTCGAGGCACCGAAGACGGCAACCGGGCCGATCGGACGCTGGATCATCTTGAGGTCGGGGCGGGGCAGCGGCTGCCGGTCGGGCAGCGCCGCGTCGTGCCTGCGGTCGAGATAATCGCCCTTGCGGATGTGGCTGGCGAAAAGGCGGAGCTGGCCGGTCGTGCGGCCGCGCTCGCCGTTGAGGCGCGCCTCGGGCAGGCCGGTTTCCTGCGTGCCGATCTCGGTGATTTCTGCGCCCCGGGCCTCGATCTCGTCGGCGATGGTCTCGAGGAACTTCGCCCGATCCTCGCGCGAGGTGTAGCCGTAGGTCCAGAAGGCCTCTTCGGCGGCTTCGCAGGCGCGGTTCACCAGTGCCACGGTGCCGACCGCGAAGTCGTGTGCCGGTCCGTGTGCCGGGTCGGACGAGAAGGTCGTCTCGCCCGCGACCCATTCTCCCGCGATCAGGTGTTTGCCCGTGAGTGCCATCGCTCTATCGCCTTTCTTCAGAATTCGAACGGGGCGACCGTGATCCGCCGCCCCAGGGTCATTGCGTCGGCCACATGGACCATCGGCGCAAGGTCGACCTCGCTGGCGCCCGTGCGGACCAGCTCGGCCATGCGTGCGTAAAGGGCCGGGTACTCGCCGTCAATCGCGTCGCGGCCCTCGACGTCCTTGCCGTTCACGACAAGGCGGTTGCCGCCCATGCGGAGCGCGACCGGGCCTTCTGCCGTCTCGACGTCGATGTCCCAGGTCTGGGGCCCTTCCTGGCGCCAGTCGAACTCGGCCGAGACGTTGTGCGAGAACTGCAGCTGCGCCGCGATCGGCGTGTCGCGGTTCTCGGGGAATTCGAGCGTCGCCGAAGTCAGGTGCACAGGCATCGGGAGGATCTCGGTCAGGATCGAGAGCGCGTTGATGCCGGGATCGAAGACTCCCATGCCGCCGGGCTCGAACACCCAGTTCTGGCCGGGATGCCATTTGCGCACGTCCTCGCGCCAGGTGATGTGACACCCGGTGAGGGTGCGGCCGGACAGCTCGGCCTTGGCGGCGGCGACGGCCAGCGCCATGCGGCTGTGCCAGGTGGCATAGAGGCTGAGGCCCCGTTCGCGGGCGAGGGCATCGAGCGCGTGGATCTCGGCCAGCGTCGCGCCCGGCGGCTTTTCAAGCATGACATGACGCCCGGCAAGGAGCGCCTTCTCGGCATAGGCGTAGCGCGGCACCGGCGGCAGGCAGAGCGAGACGACCGGCACGTCGGCTCGCTCGGCAAGGAACGTGTCGAAGTCGGTGAAGGGCTGGATGCCCTCGACCGTGCCGTGGCGGCTGACGGTGGCGGAAAGCTCCCAGTCCCCGCTTTCGGCGAGGGCCGGGACATGCTGATCGACGGCGATCTTGCCGATGCCGACGAGGGCGATCTTCATCAGTGCGAGTCCTTTCCGACCGGCGCGCCGCGGCATCCCTTGAGGAAGTCGAGGTCGGCGCCGGTGTCGGCGCCCTGAACATGCTGCTGATGCAGCCAGGCATAGCCCGAGGCGGGCTGCTCGTGGATCGGCTTCCACGCGGCAAGGCGGCTTTGCAGTTCCTCGTCGGTAATGTCGAGATGCAGGCGCCGGTTCGGCACGTCAAGCTCGATCATGTCGCCGTCGCGGACCACGGCGAGCGGGCCGCCGGCGGCGGCCTCGGGCGAGGTGTGCAGGACGACCGTGCCGTAGGCGGTGCCGGACATGCGCGCGTCCGAGATGCGCACCATGTCGGTGATGCCCTTCTTCAGGACCTTCGGCGGCAGGCCCATGTTGCCGACTTCGGCCATGCCGGGATAGCCCTTCGGTCCGCAGTTCTTCAGGACCATCACGCAGGTCTCGTCGATGTCGAGCGCGTCGTCGTTGATTTTGGCCTTGTAGTCGTCGATGTCCTCGAAGACCACGGCGCGGCCCCTGTGGGTCATCAGCGCGGGCGTGGCGGCCGACGGCTTGAGGACGGCGCCGTTCGGCGCGAGGTTGCCGCGCACCACAACGATGCCGCCGGACTGGGTGAGCGCCTTGTCGGCCGGAAGGATAACGTCCTCGTTGTGGTTCACCACGTCCTTGACCTGGTCCCACGCGGTTTCGCCCGAGACGGTGAGCGCGTCCTTGTGCAGGAGGCCCGCCTCGCCAAGGCGCTTGATGACGACGGGCAGGCCGCCGGCGTAGAAGAACTCTTCCATCAGGTACTTGCCCGAGGGCATCAGGTTGACGATGGTCGGGATGTCGCGGCCACAGCGGTCCCAGTCGTCCAGCGTCAGGTCGATTCCGACCCGGCCGGCAATGGCGAGAAGATGGATCACCGCGTTGGTTGACCCGCCGATGGCGGCGTTGGTTCGGATGGCGTTCTCGAACGCTTCCTTCTTCAGCACGTCCGACGGCTTGAGGTCGTCCTTGACCATCTGGACGATGCGGCGGCCGGTCAGCTGCGCCATGACACGGCGGCGCGAGTCGACGGCCGGGATCGCGGCGTTGCCGGACAGCGCCATGCCCAGCGCCTCGGCCATCGAGGCCATCGTCGAGGCGGTGCCCATCGTGTTGCACGACCCGGGCGAGCGTGACATCGAGGCCTCGGCTTCGGCGAATTCGGCGGCGGACATCTCGCCGGCCTTCACGGCTTCCGAGAACTTCCACAGATGCGTGCCCGAGCCGACGCGCTCGTTGCGGTAGTAGCCGTTCAGCATCGGGCCGCCGGTGACGACGATCGACGGCAGGTCGGTCGATGCGGCGGCCATGAGCAGGGACGGCGTGGTCTTGTCGCAGCCGACCATCAGCACGCAGCCGTCCATCGGCTGGCCGCGCATCGCTTCCTCGACCGCCAGCGCGGCGAGGTTGCGGAACATCATCGCGGTCGGACGGAACGACGACTCGGCGGCCGAGAAGACCGGTACCTCGACCGGGAAGCCGCCGGCCTCGTAGATGCCGTGCTTCACCCGCTGGGCGAGGTCGTTGAGGTGCGCGTTGCAGGGGGTCAGTTCGGACCAGGTGTTCAGGATGCCGATCACCGGGCGGCCGTCGAAGAGGTCGGGCGGGAAGCCCTGGTTCTTCATCCATCCGCGATGGTAGATCGCGTCGCGCGAGGCGCCGCCGAACCACTCCTGGCTGCGCAGCTTGCGGGGCCACTTGGCAGGTTTGAATGTCATGGCGTCCTCAGAGGGCTTTGACCGACGCCATGCCGGTATCCGGCGCCGTGGCGAGCGGGTTCTTCAGGGGCAGTCCGAAAGTCGGGCATTCGATCTCGAAGACGTCGCCGTCCTGCGTGCGGATGCCGTCGGCGAAAGACAGCGTCGCGGTGCCGAACATGTGGACGTGGACGTCGCCCGGCTGACGGAAGAGCGGGTACTTGAAATGGTGATGTTCCAGGTTGGCGAACGAATGCGACATGTTCGCCTCGCCCGACAGGAACGGCTTTTCGAAGATCACCTCGCCGCCGCGACGGATGCGGCTGGTGCCCTGGATGTCGGCTGGCAGCTCGCCCACCAGGATCTCGGGGCCGAACGAGGCGGGACGGAGCTTGGAATGGGCAAGGTAGAGATAATTCACCCGCTCGGTCACGTGGTCCGAGAATTCGTTGGCAAGCGCCCAGCCAACGCGGCAAGGCGTGCCGTCGTCGGCGACGATGTAGATGCCGGCGAGTTCCGGCTCCTCGCCGCCGTCCTCGGCGAAGGCCGGCGAGGTGAGGGGCTGGCCGGGGGCGGTGGCGACGCAGCCGTTGCCCTTGTAGAACCATTCGGGCTGGACAC
>JBNLCA010000279.1:0-7100 GCA_050303575.1 Paracoccaceae bacterium | reverse complement strand
ACCGGCGTGACGACGGTGATGTCCGGCAGGTGCGTGCCGCCATTATAGGGCGCATTCAGCGCGAAGACATCGCCGGTCCGGATGCGGCCTTCGTTGAGCCGGATCACCGTCTCGACCGAGCGGTCCATCGAGCCCAGATGCACCGGCATGTGCGGGGCGTTCGCGACAAGTGCGCCGGTCCGGTCGAAGACCGCGCAGGAGAAGTCGAGCCGTTCCTTGATGTTCACCGACTGCGCCGTGTTCTGGAGCGCTACGCCCATCTGCTCGGCGATCGACATGAAGAGGTTGTTGAACACCTCGAGGAGGATCGGGTCGGCCTCGGTCGTGCCGGTGGCCGCCGAACGCGCGAGCTTTTCGAACCTGGTCAGCAGGATGTGGTCGCGCTCGGTCAGGCGCGCCTGCCAGCCGGGTTCGACGACGACGGTCTGGTTCGGCTCGATGATGAGGGCAGGGCCCTTGAGCGTCTGGCCGGGCGAGAGGTCCTCGCGGTGGTGAACGCCGGCCTCGTGCCAGGCGCCGCCGGAATAGAGGCGGCGGGTCCTGGTGCTTTCCGCCTCGCCGGTCTCGATCTTGTCGGCCAGCGTCTCGGGTTCGTCAGCGCCGGTCTCGGTGCCCTCGACCTCGACCGCCTCGATCACGACCTGGCGCTCGGGCGAGGTGAAGCCGAACTGCGCCTTGTGCGCGGCCTCGAAGGCGGCGCGCGCCGCCGCCGCGTCGCCGTCCCAGGCGACGGGAAGCGCCGTGTCGGTGCCCTGGTAGCGCAGGTGAAGGCGCGTGGCGTAGTCGGCTTCTGTCACGCCCTGTCCGGCGAGGTCCTCGCGGACGGACTGCGCGAGGCCGGCCTCGAGCGCTTCCAGCGCAGGAAGCGTCTCGGGCGCGAGCGGTTCCAGAAGCCCCTGCTGGCGCGAGGCCGACACCGTGGCGAGGCCGATCCCATAGGCCGAGAGGAGGCCCGAGAGTGGGTGAATCAGCACCGCCTCCATCCCCAGCGCATCGGCGACGAGGCAGGCATGCTGGCCGCCGGCGCCGCCGAACGAGTTGAGGAGGTACTTCGTCACGTCGTAGCCGCGCTGCACGGATATCTTCTTGATCGCATTCGCCATGTTCTCGACTGCGATCCGGAGGAACCCCTCGGCGACCTCCTCGGGCGAGCGGTCGTCGGCGATTTCGGCGAACTTCGCGGCGACGGTGTCGCGGTCGAGCGGCTGGTCCTGGCCGGGACCGAAGATTGCCGGGAAGAGGTCGGGCTGGAGCTTGCCCAGCATGACGTTGGCGTCGGTCACGGTGAGCGGCCCGCCGCGCCGATAGGCGGCGGGGCCGGGATCGGCGCCGGCCGAGTCGGGGCCGACGCGGAAGCGGCCGGGTTCGGCATGGAGGATCGAGCCGCCCCCCGCAGCGACGGTGTGGATGCGCATCATGGGCGCGCGGATGCGGACGCCCGCAACCTCGGTGTCGAAGGCACGCTCGTAATCGCCGGCCGAATGCGCCACGTCGGTCGACGTGCCGCCCATGTCGAAGCCGATGACCTTGCTGTAGCCCGCAAGTCCTGCCGTCTTCGCCATGCCGACGACGCCGCCAGCGGGGCCGGAGAGGATCGCGTCCTTGCCCTGAAACTGTTCGGCCGCCGTCATGCCGCCCGAGGACATCATGAACTGCAGCGTCGGTCCGGGCTTGCCCGCGGGCGTGGCGCCCAGCGCCGTCGCAACGCGGGCGACGTAGCGGCGCAGGATTGGTGAGAGGTAGGCGTCGACCACGGTCGTGTCGCCGCGCCCGACGAGCTTGATCAGCGGCGAGACCTCGTGGCTGACGCTGACCTGCGTGAACCCCATCGCGCGCACCATCGCGGCGAGGGCCGCCTCGTGCGCCGGATTCTTCCAGGCGTGCATGAGCACGATGGCGACGGCGTCGATGCCGTCCTTCTTCGCCTGCTCCAGAGCCGGGCGCAGCGCTTCGGCGTCGAGCGGCGTCTCGATCATGCCGTCCGCGCGAAGCCGCTCGTCCACCTCGATCGTCCGCTCGTAAAGCTGGTCGGGCAGCAGGATCTCCTTGGCGAAGATATCGGGCCGGGCCTGGTAGGCGATCCTGAGCGCATCGCGGAAGCCGCGCGTGATCAGAAGGAGCGTCCGGTCGCCCTTGCGCTCGAGAAGCGCGTTGGTCGCGACGGTGGTGCCCATCTTCACGGTGCCGATTCGGTCCGGGTCGAGGTTGCCGTCCAGAAGCCGCCGGATGCCCTCGATGGCCGCATCCTCGTAGGCCTCGGGGTTCTCGGAAAGTAGCTTGCGCGCATGAATCGCGCCCGCGGGATCGCGTCCGACAACGTCGGTGAAGGTGCCGCCGCGGTCGATCCAGAAATCCCAGCGCTGGTCGGTCTGGTTCATTTTGAGGCACCTCGCATTCAGGTTAATGACAATTTGTTGACAAAATGCCAGCGACTCGTCAACCTCGATTTACGCCGGCATCCGACCGGCCACGAAACAGGGAGACTGAGAATGACCTTCATCAAGACCCTTGCCGTCGCCGCCACCTTGGCCGCGCCGGCCGCCGCGCAGACGAAGTGGGACATGCCGACGCCCTATGGCGATACGGTGTTCCATACCGCCAACATCATCCAGTTCGCCGAAGATGTCCGCACCGCCACCGGCGGCTCGCTCGACATCACCGTCCATTCGGCCGGCTCGCTCTTCGGCCATCCCGAGATCAAGGACTCGGTCCGCCAGGGCCTCGCTCCGATCGGCGAGATCCTCCTCTCGCGGCTCGAGAACGAGGATCCGGTCTTCGGCGTCGATTCGATCCCGTTCCTTGCCGCCAGCTACGACGACGCGGCGAAACTGTGGGAGGCGTCGAAGCCCGCGGTCGAGGCCAAGCTGGCCGAGCAGGGGCTGACGCTTCTCTTCGCCGTGCCGTGGCCGGGCCAGTCGCTCTACCTCAAGGAGGAAGTGACCGAGGTCGGGCAGATGCAGGGCGTCGCCTTCCGAGCCTACAACGCCGCGACCGAGCGGCTGGCGACGCTGATGGGCGCCGTGCCGACCCAGGTCGAGGCGGGCGACATCCCGACCGCCTTCTCGACGGGCCGCGTCGCGGCGATGATCACCTCGCCGTCGACCGGCGTCTCGTCGCAGGCCTGGGACTACACCAGCGTCTACATCGACACCCAGGCCTGGCTTCCCAAGAACGTCGTCTTCGTGAACACAGACGCGTTCAACGCGCTGAGCGACGACGAGAAGGCCGCGGTCATGGCCGCCGCCGCCACTGCCGAGACGCGCGGCTGGGAGATGAGCAAGGCCGAGACCGAGACCCAGATCAAGGCACTGGCCGATAACGGCATGACCGTGGTCCAGCCGTCCGAGGCACTCGCCGCCTCGCTGCAGCAGATCGGGGCGACGATGACCGACGAGTGGCTTGCCAAGGCGGGCGATGCCGGCAAGGCGATCGTCGACGCCTATCGCAACTGATCCTGAGGGCCCGGCCAAAGCGCCGGGCCTTTCCTCATGGAGGGCGGAATGCGGGCAACGCTTGACTGGATCTACCGCGCGAGCCTGTGGCTTTCCGCTGGTGCGCTGGTCGCCATCGCCGTCTTGGTCTTCCTCCAGGTCGGCGGCAGGGTGCTCGACCGCGTCCTCCTGACGCTGGGGATGGAAGCTGTCGGCTTCTCCATCCCTTCGCTCGCCGAGTTCGGCGGTTTCCTCTTCGTCGCAGCGGCCTTCCTCGCGCTTCCCGCCACGCTGAGGGCCGGGGGGCACGTCCGCGTCACGCTTCTCGGCGCGGCGTGGCCCGGCGTGGCGCGTTGGGCCGAGCTTCTGGTCATCGCGGCGGCCCTTGCGCTCGCCGCCTTCGCGGCCTGGCATTCGGCGCTCAAGGTTGCCGACAGCCTGAAGGTGGGAGCGGTGTCCTATGGCACGGTGCCGGTGCCGCTGTGGCTGCCGCAGGCGGCGATGGCGGCGGGACTTGTCCTTCTGACCGTCGCCCTGATGGACGAGCTGGTCGCTGCCTTGCGCGGCGGAACGCCCGCCTTCCGCGCCGCCGAGGCCGCACGCGCCGCCTCGGGCGAGGGCGAGTGATGGGGATCGAGCTTCTCTCGCTGATCCTGGTCGCCGTCCTTTTCGGCGCGCTCTTCCTCGGCCTCTGGGTCGGCTTCGCGCTGATCTTGTCCGGCCTCGTCGCGATGGTGCTGGCGACCTCGGCGCCGCCCGGCGCGGTCTTCGCGACGAAGGTCTGGGGCGCGCTGAACCTTTGGGACCTCACCGCGCTGCCGATGTTCATCTGGATGGGCGAGATCCTCTTTCGCTCGCGCCTGTCGTCCGACATGTTTCGCGGGCTCGCCCCCTTTACGCGCCGCCTGCCGGGGGGGCTCCTTCACGTCAACATCATGGGCTGCGCACTTTTTGCCGCCGTCTCTGGATCGTCCGCCGCGACGACCGCGACCATCGGCCGGATGACGCTGCCGGAGCTCAAGGCGCGCGGTTATGACGAGCGCATGGCCATCGGCTCGCTCGCCGGATCGGGAACCTTCGGCTTCCTGATCCCGCCCTCGATCATCCTGATCGTCTACGGCGCGGCGACCGAGCAGTCGATCGCGCGCCTCTTCCTTGCCGGAGTGGTCCCCGGCCTGATGCTGGCCGCGATGTTTGCGGGCTACGTCATGCTTTGGGCCATGACCCACCGCAGCGCCATGCCGCCGCCCGAACCGCGCATCGGCTGGGCCGAGAAGGGCCGCGCGGCACTGGCGCTGCTGCCGACCGTCGCGCTGGTTGTCGCCGTCATCGGCTCGATCTACGCCGGTCTTGCCTCGCCGACCGAGGCGGCCGTCGTCGGCGTCGCAGGCGCGCTCCTCATCTCGGGCGTGACCGGCGGGCTCGGCTGGGCGACGCTGCGCGAAACGCTGACCGGCGCCGCGATGACCACAGCGATGATCGCCTTCATCCTGGCCGGTGCGTCCTTCCTGACGGTGGCGATGGGCTTCACCGGCATTCCGCGCACGCTCGCGGCGTGGATCGGCGAGCAGGGTTTCTCGCAATACGCGCTTCTCGCCGCGCTTCTCGTCTTCTTCGTGGTGCTCGGCTTCTTCCTCGACGGCATCTCCATCGTCGTTCTGACCACATCGGTCATCCTGCCGATGGTCCTTGCCGCCGGCATCGACCCGATCTGGTTCGGCGTCTTCCTGGTCCTCGTCGTCGAGATGAGCCAGATCACCCCGCCGGTCGGGTTCAACCTCTTCGTCCTGCAGGGGATCACCGGCAAGGGGATCTTCGAGATCGCCCGCTACGCGCTGCCGTTCTTCCTGATCCTCGTCCTGGCCACCGCGCTTCTGACGCTCTTCCCGGAGATCGCCCTATGGCTTCCATCGACGATGCTCACCCGCTAGGCCCGGTCGTCTCCTCGGCTCATCTTGCCCGGTCATCGCTGCCGGAACTCAGCGAGGTCGAGTTCGCGCTGACCATGAGCAACCACGCGTTCCAGCGCTGGATCGTGCGCTGCATGGGGGCGGCGGGCGGACCGCAGATGTCGCCCCTGGAGGTGCTGATCCTGCACCTCGTGAACCACCGCGAACGGCCGAAGACGC
Organism: Paracoccaceae bacterium; assembly: GCA_050303575.1. Lineage (GTDB taxonomy): Bacteria > Pseudomonadota > Alphaproteobacteria > Rhodobacterales > Rhodobacteraceae > JBNLCA01. Next base: position 1,540 of record JBNLCA010000279.1, on the reverse strand, counting down.
TGGCCGACATCTGCCTGGTTCTCAACATCGAGGACACGCATCTTGCGAACTACGCGATCAAGAAGCTGGTGACGGCAAAGCTGGTCAAGGCCGGACGGAACGGCAAGGAAAAGACGGTTGCGATCACCGAAACGGGCGCACGACTTTGCACCCGCTACGGCGAGGTGCGCGAGGCGCTGGTGATACGCGCGGTCCAGCAGCTGGGTTTCGATGCCCGGGAAATGTCGAAGCTGGCGGCGCTTCTGCGTGCGCTTTCGGGCAGCTACGACCAGGCCGCGCGCTCGGCGGCGGCGATGTGATGCGCTGGATCGCGCGGCAGGGGCGCTGGGCGCTTCTGATCGGGCTGGCGCTTGGCGTCGGCGCGCCGGGTCTGGCGGCGCTCCTGCGCCCGTGGATCACGCCGATGATCCTGCTCCTCCTCTTCCTCGCCGTCCTGCGCCTTGGTCCGGTGGGCCTGCGCGCCGGCCTTGCGCGTCCGCGCCGTACACTGGCGATCGCTCTTCTCCTGCAACTGGCACTTCCGGTCGCCGCGGCGATTGTGGCCGGGCCCACAGGCGGGGCAGTTGTCCTGGGCGCGGTCGTCCTTCTCGCCTCGCCGCCGCTCACCGGCAGTCCGCACATGGCGGTCATGTGCGGCGCCGATCCCGCACCTGCGCTGAGGCAGATGGTGGCGGGGACCGCGCTTCTGCCCCTGACCGTTCTGCCGGTTTTCTGGCTCCTGCCGGTCTTCGGCGACCCCGGTGCCGTCCTCTGGGCGGTGGCAAGGCTTCTGCTGATGATCCTCGCGGCCGGGGGAGCGGCGCTGGCGCTGCGTATCACAGGCCTTGTGACGGATCGCGCGACCGAGACCATCGACGCGGTCGTCGCCGTGGCGCTGGCGGCCGTGGTGATCGGCATCATGTCGGCCGTCGGTCCGGCCCTGCGGAGCGATCCCGCGGGGTTCGCGCTTGTGCTCGCCGCGGCGTTCGCCCTCAATGCGGCGCTTCAGGTCGGAGGCTACGCGGCCGAACGCGGCACCGAACGCGGCGCGCTTGGAATCGTTGCCGGCAACCGCAACATCGTGCTCCTCCTCGGTGTCCTGCCACCGGAGGTCACGTCGGATCTCCTCCTCTTCGTCGGCTGCTACCAGATCCCGATGTACCTGACGCCGCTGATGTTCGGTTGGCTCTACCGGGCGCAGCGCTAATAGCAGGGACCAGCCCGGGCTGCGCCCGACCCTTGGGGCGGGAGGGCGCTTGGCAGAGGCGCGCATGGATCAATCGTCCGAGGCGGCCCGACCATGAAGCGCCCGACCTTCATCGTTTCGCCGCGCCCTCCTAGGGTCGGGTACAGCCCTTCGTTCTCAGGACGTGACCGCGCGGCCGCGGCCATAGACCAGAAGCATCGCGATGATGACTGAGCCGTAGATGATCTGCCGCACCGACTCGGGCATCTGCATGATCGACAGGACCGAGTTCAGGAACACGATCAGGATCACGCCCACGAGCGTTCCGATGTAGCGCCCCGATCCGCCCAGGATATGCGTGCCGCCCAGCACCAC
>JBNLCA010000278.1:0-2762 GCA_050303575.1 Paracoccaceae bacterium | reverse complement strand
AAAATGCAGAGAAGATGCGCCGCGCGATCGACTTCTATTGCTGGCCTGCGGAGACGATCGAGGACTACCGCATCGCCCCTTTCCATCTCCTTGCATCGGAAAGTGGAGTGCACGCCGACTGCGACCATGTCTGGCACATGGAGAAGCTTGGCGCGCTTGCGGCGCAGGATCCGATCCTGTGTGAGACCGGTTGGCGCCGGGTAGACCTTGGCGACGATGCGGCGCGGGTGGCCATCACCGACTGGTGGCTGGAGCACACCGGAAACGGCGGCGAGGGGATGGTGTTCAAGCCCGCCCAGTTCCTGGTGAAGGGCGAGCGCGGCCTGATCCAGCCGGCGATGAAGGTGCGCGGGCGGGACTACCTGCGCATCATCTACGGGCCGGACTATGATCTCCCGGAGAACATCGAGCGGCTGAGAGCGCGGGGTCTCGCCAGGAAGTTCTCGCTGGCCGAGCGGGAGTTCAAGCTCGGCCTCGAAGGTCTCTGGCGCTTCGTCGAGCGAAAGCCGCTGCGACTTGTCCACGAGTGCGCTCTGGCAGTGCTTGCCCTGGAAAGCGAACCGGTCGATCCGCGCCTGTAGCGAGGCGTTTGCCTGGACAGATCGAGTGGTGGATCAGCGTTTGGGAAATCGCGTGTAACCCGTTGATCCATAAGGGGTCGAAATAGCCGCATTTGGAAAAATTGTCGTTTCGAATCAACCATGCAAAGGGGAATCATAATCCTTGTGTCGGGGGTTCAAATCCCTCCTCCGCTACCACCATAACCCGTTGATTTGAAACGACTTCGGTGGCGCCGCCTGGAACGGGCGGCGGCGCGCGGGCGAAAGCTGTTGACATGGCGCCTGCCGCTGCAGCTAGCTTTGCGGGTTGGATTTTTTCTTGCTGGCATGCCCGCGGATGCATCGCATCATCATTGCCGATGATCACGAGTTCGTCCGCAGCGGCCTTGCCGAAGCGGTCCGCTCGATGCCCGGCTGCGAGGTCGTGGGCCAGGCCGCCGACGGGATCACCGCGATCGCGATCTGCAAGGAGCTGCGGCCCGACCTCCTCCTTCTCGATGCCGCGATGCCCTACGCGCGCGGGGTCGAGGTCTTCGCCGAGGTCCGCCGCTGGAGCCCCGGGACCCGGGTCGCCGTGGTCACCGGCTTCACCTCGGCCGCGCTGCTGGCGGACTGGCTGGATGCAGGCGTTGACGGGCTGTTCCTGAAGACCAGCACCTCGGACGAGCTGCGCGAGGGGCTGGCGGTCATCCTGGCGGGCGGCCAGTTCATCTCGCGCGAGGCGGCCGAGCGGGTGAAGACGAACGCGCGGAGCCAGACCCTTACCGCGCGCGAACGCGAGGTGCTGGCGCTGATCGCCACCGGCCACGCCAACGGGGCCATCGCCGAGAAGCTTCATATCAGCCCGAAGACGGTCGAAAAGCACCGGGCGAGCCTGATGGCCAAGCTCGAGGTGCATTCGGTCTCGGGCCTTCTGACCTACGCGCTGCGCGAGGGGCTTCTCGACGAGCATCGGCAGCTCTGATGCCGAATGGGGTATCCGCCCCATGCACGGCGGGCGCCGCGCGGCGTAGCCTCGCAAGGATGGGATCGTGGACATCAGCCCGCCTGGCGCTTGCCCGGCGCCTTGCCCTGTGCCTCGCACCGGCCGTCTTCGCGACGGCCGTCGTTGCGCAGGACCTGCCGGCGATCGACCTGCGCGGCGGAAGCTTCGAGGCCGCGCCGGCCGCGGGCGAGGCGCGTTACCTGGTCGATCCCGGCGCCGAGCTGTCCCCGGCCGAGGCGCTCGTGCGGCTGGACGAGTTCCAGCCGGTCACGACGCGGCAGGCCGATTTCGGCATGTTCCGCTTCGACCGGCCGCGCTACTGGCTGCATGTCCGGGTGCACAATGCGACGGGCGCGCAGGGCGAATGGGTGCTGGATGTCGGGCGGAACGGCACCGACCTCGACGTCGCGGCCTACAAGTCGGGCGGGGGCCGCATCGAAGAGCTGTTCGCCTGCTCCGAAGGCCAGTGCGCGGGCGTGGTGCCGGGCTTCTACATTGCCGGCCCGTTCACGATGGAGCCGGGCGAGACGGCCGACATCCTCCTCTCGGTGAGCGGCCTCGCCCAGTACGCCCCGATCTCGTTCACCACGCTTGAGAACCATTTCCAGACGCTGCCCCGGCGCAGCATCCTTATCTGGGCGGCGAACGGGCTGTGGGTCGGTCTGATCCTGATGGCGTTGCTTTTCGGCCGGGTCATCGGCTGGCCGCTGGCTCTCGGCTTCGCGGCCTACCAGACGAACGCCTTCCTCAATCTCGCGATTTCATGGGGCCTGTTCCGCGGCATCGTGCCGGCGAAGGTGGAAACCGCCGTCGCCTACGGCATCCTTCAGCTTCTGCCGCTGACGCTGCTCTTCTTCTGCCGCCAGCTCTTCCAGACCCGCGAGAGCTTTCCCAGGCTCGACCGCGCAATCCAGATCGTTGCGGCGATCGCGCTCGTGAACCTGCCGGTCCTGGTGCTGGTCTTTCATCCCGCGTCGGTCGCCGTCGCGATGCTCCTCTCCCTGGCCGCGATCTCGATCCAGGTGATCGCGGCGGTCCGGGCGCTGCGGCGTGACCTGCCCGGCGCCGTGCCCGTGCTTCTTGGTGCGGTGCTCGTTCTTGCGGCCGGCATCACCGATGGCATCACCAAGACCATGCCGGGCACCCTTCCGATCGAGACCGCGCGCGCCATCGTCCACGGCTGCTTCCTCGTCGAGGCGGCGCTCTTCGCCATCGCC
>JBNLCA010000277.1:0-5248 GCA_050303575.1 Paracoccaceae bacterium | reverse complement strand
CGGAGAGATCGTGCCGATGAGCGAAGACCTGTTCCATGCGGGAAGGACCAGTCCGCTGGAAGGCGGGCCGAAAGGGATCGAGATCCATCCCGGCGGCGACGTTCTCGCCGTGACCTGCGAGCGGTTGCCGGTGGCCTTCTTCAGCCTCGCCGCGCTTGGCTGGGGGGCGCGGGCATGAGCGAGCTGCCGCACGCAAGTTCGATCCGCCGCAAGGCCGGCCCGGCGGCCGAGACGGTGACGCTGGACTACGAGGGACGGATGCTCCGCCGCAAGCGGCTGGTCAGCGACCAGGGCCGGGCGTTCCTGGTCGATCTCGCCGAGACGGTCAGCCTCGACCCCGGCGACGGGTTCGTGCTAGACGGCGGCAAGCTGATCGCGGTCGTCGCCGCGCCCGAGGAGGTGCTGGAAGTGACCGGCGACCTTGCCCGCCTTGCGTGGCACATCGGCAACCGGCACACGCCCTGCCAGGTCGAGCCGCACCGGCTTCTGATCCGCGAGGATCATGTGCTCGAGGGCATGCTGATCGGCCTGGGCGCGACGGTGAAGCGGATCACCGCGCCGTTCCGGCCCGAAGGGGGCGCCTACGGGCATGGCCGCACGATGGGGCATTCGCATTGAGCATCGCGGCGCGCCTCACGCTGGCCCAGTGGCTGTCGCCGGCGTTCCCGACCGGAGCGTTCGCCTATTCGCACGGGCTGGAATGGGCCATCGCCGAGGGGCCGGTCAGCGATGCCGCGACGCTGGGCGACTGGCTGGCGCAGGTGATGGAGCATGGCGCGGGATGGCAGGACGCGGTCCTGCTGGCCGAGGCTTTGCGGCCCGGCGCGGATCATGACGCGCTCGGCGATCTTGCCCGCGCGCTCCAGACCTCGGCCGGGCGGCTGACCGAGACCCTGGACCAGGGCGCAGCCTTCGCGCGGACGGTGGCGGGCATGACCGGGCGCGCGCTCGGTCCGCGACCGCTGCCGATTGCGGTGGGCGAGGCGGCGGCGGGGCTTGATCTGCCGGCCGAGGAGGTGATCGCGCTCTACCTTCATGCCTTCGCCTCGAACCTCGTCTCGGTCGGCATCCGCTTCGTGCCGCTGGGCCAGACCGAGGGGCAGGGCGTCCTGGCGGGCCTGCACGGCACCATCGAGACGCTGGCGGCGCGGGCGGCCAAAGCGACGCTCGACGATCTCGGCTCGGCCGCGCTGGCCGCCGACCTCGGGGCGATGAAACAGGAGGGGATGGACGTGAGGATCTACCGGACATGAGCACGCACGGTCCGCTGCGCGTCGGCATCGGCGGGCCGGTCGGGGCGGGCAAGACCTCGCTGACCGCCGCGTTGTGCAAGGCGCTCGCCCACCGCTGTTCGATGGCGGTCATCACCAACGACATCTACACGCGCGAGGACGCCGAGTTCCTGATGCGCGCGCAGGTCCTGCCGGGCGAGCGCATCCGCGGGGTCGAGACCGGCGGCTGCCCTCACACCGCGATCCGCGAGGATGCCTCGATCAACCTCGCCGCGGTGGCCGAGCTGAAGCAGACCTTCGCGGACCTCGACCTGATCCTGATCGAATCCGGCGGCGACAACCTTGCGGCGACCTTCAGCCCGGAACTCGCCGACCTGACGATCTATGTCATCGACACCGCCGCCGGCCAGGACATTCCGCGCAAGCGCGGCCCGGGGCTGACCCGGTCGGACATGCTGGTCGTGAACAAGACCGATCTCGCGCCTTACGTGGGCGTCGATCTCGATCTGCTCCGCTCGGACGCGGCGGCGGCGCGGGGGGATCGGCCCTTCGTCATGGCCGAGGTGAAGACCGGCAAGGGCGTGGGCGAGATCGTCGCCTTCCTGGAACGCGAGGGTGGCCTGAACCTCGTTGCCGAGGCGGAAACGGCCTGATCCGGACAACGTCACAAGCCGCGCTTGACTTGCCGGGGAACTGACCCGAAGAAAACGCCCGCCTGCGGCCGGTGCGCGACCGGCCCGCGGCGTTGATCAACCCGCGCGCGCCGGACGCGAGCATGCTCACACGGATCACCAAGCTCACGCTGGCGGAGCACGGCCCGGCCTACCGCGCGACCTTCGTCGCGGTCGCCTTCGCCGTTTCGTTCGCCATCCGTTATTTCGGCGATCCCTACTTTCCGATGGGCTTCCCCTATCTGACCTTCTTTCCCGCGATCATCCTGACCGCCTTCTTCGCGGGGGTTCGCGAGGGGATCATCCTCGCCGTCCTGTGCGGCCTTGCCTCGTGGTACTTCTTCATCGCTCCGCGCGAGAGCTTCGCGCTCGACGGTGCCTCGGCGCTGGCGCTGGGGTTCTACATCTTCATCGTCACCACCGACATCTTCCTGATCTACGTGATGAACCGGGCGCTGGTGGCGCTCGGCGAGGAGAAGAAGCGGTCCGAGGGGCTGGCCGCTCAGCGCGAGCTGATGTTCCACGAGCTTCAGCACCGGGTGTCGAACAACCTTCAGGTCGTGGCCTCGATGCTGAAGCTGCAGCGGCGCCGGGTGAGCGACCCGCAGGCGGGCGTGGCGCTGGAAGAAGCCTCGTCGCGGGTCAATGTCGTCGCCCGGATCCAGCGCAGCCTGCACGATCCGGCCCGCCAGCAGGTCGATTTCCGAAAGTTCCTCAACGAGGTGATGGACGACCTTCTGAAGGCGTCGGGCATCGGCGGGCGGGTGCGTCATTCGGTCGAGGTCGATCCGGTGCCAGTCTCGTCGGACCAGTCGGTGCCGCTCGCGCTGATCGCGACCGAGTTCGTCTCGAACGCCATCGAGCATGGCGGCAGGGGCGGCGGCGAGCTGGCGATCGCCGTCTCGCTGAAGGACGCGGGAGAGGGTCGGGCGGTCCTCGAGGTGCACGACAGCGGCACCGGTCTGCCCGACGGATTCGACGCCGCGGCGACCACGAGCCTCGGCCTCGGCATCGCGCGGCAGTTCGCCGAGCAACTGGGCGGCTCGATGGTCCTGGAGAGCCGGGACGGCACCCGCGCGCGCGTCGAGTTTCCTGTTGCCGAGGACGCCGGCTAGGGCCTTCGGCGCTCCCTGAAAAAATGTTTGAACCCACAGGAACCCGCCCGCGACTTACGGGTTGTTGAGGCAGACCGGCGCATCTCCCGCTCGCTTGTCCCAAGCCGCGCCGGGCCTCAAGGAAGGCGTCCGTCCTGTCACGCACTTCCAATTTGCCGCCGGAACGTCCCCTCGTTCCGGCGGCCTTTTCTTTGTTGTGAGGGAATGCCGGAAACCGCCTTACATCAGCGGACGCGTCTCCGGACGTTCGTGGTCGACGAGGGCGATCTCGGCCAGCTTGTCCGGGTCGAGCACCGAGAGCATGCCGTCCTTCCAGCGCGCCAGCCGCCGCGCGGCAAGCGACTTCAGAGTCTTGTTGGTGTGGACGAGCGACAGGCCCAGCGCGTCTGCCAGGTCCTGCTGACGGAACGGCAATGGCACGGCGCCGTTGCGCCCGAGCCCGACGGCACGCAACCGCTCGTACATCCGCACCAGCGCCCACGAGATGCGCTGGCTGGCGTCGCGCTGGCCCAGCGAGGCGATGGTCTCGCCGAGGAAATGCTCCTCGACCGCGGCGATCCAGGTCAGATCGTAGGCGCGCTCGGGATGCGAGCGGAAGAGTTGCCAGAGATCGGAGCGGTTGAAGACGCAGAGCGTCATCCGGGTCGAGGACTGGACCGAGTGCTTCATCTCGCCCATGAGCCCGGCCTGAAGGCCCGCGAAGTCGCCCGGGAAGAGGAAGTTGATGACCTGCCGGCGTCCGTTCTCGAGTGTCTTGTAACGCGTGCCCATCCCGTCGAGCACGGTGAAGAGCTGCGGGCTGTTCGAGCCTTCCAGAAGCAGCGTGGTGCCGGCCTCGACCGTCATTTCGCCGGTCTTGAAGACCTTCATGAAGGAAAGTTCCTGCGCCGAGAAGGGCGTGAAGATCGGGTGTGCCCGGAGCGGGCATTTGGTGCAGTCGACCGTCGCCATGGAAAACCCTCGCACGTATGTCACAGTTAAATGCGCGAAGGGCGGCGAGGTTCCATAGTGGCGTCTTGATTCCACACTGGGGCCCATCATGGATGACCGACAGGCTCGCAGGACGTATCTGGTTGTTCTTGGTGACTATCTCGTCCTGCGGGACATAGCCGACACGATCGCCCAGCATGATTCGGGTGCCACGATCATCGCGGCGACCGAGGCCGAGGCGGCACTGAGGGAGATCGAGCGCGTCCGCGAGCTCGAAGTGGCCTTCATCGAGGCCGGGCCGGCGGACTTCGCCGGGTCCGATCTTGCCCATGCGATCCGGGCGCGCGCCGGCCGGGTTGTGCTTCTGGGCGACGAGGCCGAGGAAGCGAGCGGCAGGTTCGACCTGCCGGTCCTCGTCCGGCCGTTCCGAACGCTCGACGTCCTGCGCTATCTGCGCGCCGGCCTGATCTGACGGAACCCCGCCCGCAGCCGCCACGTTTCTCCTGCGAGGGGCCGCTCTGGCCCCGAATGGCATTTCAGACCGGAAAGGAGAAACCATGACCCGGACAATGAAGGTCGTGCCCGCCGCCGAGCCGGTGAAGACCGGCGTCAAGAACGCCAGGACCGTGGCCGAGGGCCTGATCGAGGCGCTCGCCGACACCTACCGGCTGGTCTACAAGACGCACGCGATCCACTGGAACGTCGAGGGGCCGCTGTTCTTCTCGGTCCACAACCTGACCGAGGCGCAGTACCAGGACCTCTTCAAGGCGGCCGACGAGATCGCCGAGCGCGCCCGTGCGCTGGGCCAGCTGGCGCCGATGCGGCTCGAGGAAATCATCGACCTCTCGCAGGTCGAGGACGCCGCCAAGCCCCTGTCCGCCGAGGAGATGGTCGCCGAACTCGCCAGGGATCACGAGGCGGTCGCCAAGCGCATGCACGCGCTGAGCGAAATGGCCGAGGAGCACAAGGACCCGGTGACGGCCGACCTGCTGACCGGACGTTCGGCGTTCCATGAGAAAGTCGCCTGGATGCTCCGCGCCACGGCGAAGACTGCCTGATCGCAATTGCGCTGTCCCGCTCAGGTGGGACCGCGCGATTGACCTATGCGCATATCGGCCGGCTTGTCGCGCTGTCGCATGAGCTGGCCGCAATCACATTGTCGTCCCCTGCTTCCAACGTTTGCTTGTCTTGCGGGCAAGCCTCTGCAATCCTGAGTATATTGCATGACGCGGATTTCGAGTTACAGGCATGTCTTGGAGACCGACTGGAACCAACGAGATTGACTGGTGGGCGCCCGACA
>JBNLCA010000276.1:0-3252 GCA_050303575.1 Paracoccaceae bacterium | reverse complement strand
TCGGGCGGGGCGGGCATGAAGCGGATGCCGTTCTCGGCGATGGCGTCGGTCGAGGCGTAGATGTCTTCGGTCCCGACCGCGATATGCTGGATCCCCTCGCCCTTGTAGCGCTTGAGATACTCGACGATCTGCCCCGTCTCGCCCCGGTCCTCGTTGATCGGGATGCGGATGCGGCCGCAGGGCGAGGTCAGCGCGCGTGAGGTGAGGCCCGTGTACTTGCCGGAGATGTCGAAGAACCGGATCTCGCGGAACTTGAAGAGGTCGCCGTAGAACTTGAACCAGACGTCCATGTTGCCCTTGTGGACGTTGTGGGTCAGGTGATCGAGATAGTAGAAGCCGACGCCCTTGGGGTGCGCGTTCTCGATCCAGTCGAACTCGGCGTTGTAGGGCGAGGCGTCCCAGTACTGGTCGATGAAATAGATCAGGCTCCCGCCGATGCCGCGGATGGCGGGCACATCCATCACCTTGCCCGGCCCATCGAAGGGCTCGGCGCCTTTTGCGACGGCATGGTCGAAGGCGTGCTTGGCGTCGACCACGCGCCAGGCCATCGAGGGCGCGCAGGGTCCGTGCTCATCGACGAAGGAGCGGGCGTGGCTGCCGGGTTCGTCGTTCAGGACGTAGGTGATGTCGCCCTGCTGCCAGAGTTCGATGTTCTTCGACTTGTGGCGCGCGACCTTGCTGTACCCCATCCGCGCGAAAAGCTCGCGCAGCTTCTCCGGCTCGGGATGCGCGAACTCGACGAATTCGAACCCATCGGTGCCGGCGGGGTTTTCCTCACTGATCGTGGCGCGCGGGGCGTCGTGCGGGAACGGTCCCATGGAATCCTCCTGTTCGCTTTGCCGCAGCATACCGCATGGCGGGTGCGCACAGTGTGCGTTCTGGCTGGCCCTGCGCCAGTCTTGCGCGTATGATGCGCATCATCTTGAAAATATATGCGAGTTTCGCGCAATGCTCGACGACACCGATTCCCGGCTCATCGCCGCACTTCAGGAAAACGCGATGCTCACCGCGCAGGATCTGGGCGAGCGGCTGAACCTGTCCCCCAGCCAGGCTGGGCGGCGGCGGCAAAGGCTCGAGGCCGAGGGTTTCATCCGCGGCTACCGCGCCGAGGTCGAGCCGGAGAAGCTGGGCCTGGGTGTCCAGGCCTTCATCCGCATCGTCATGGCGACGCACACCGAACAGAACGCGCGGGATTTCATTCGAATGACTCGCACCCAGCCCGAGATCGTCGGAGCGTGGACACTGACCGGCGAGGCCGACTATCTGCTCAGGGTCTACTGCGCCGACCTCTCGGCGCTGAACCGGCTGGTGCAGCAGGTCCTGCTGCCGCACCCGGCCGTCAGCCGGGTGCAAAGCCAGATCGTGATGGAGCGCGTCAAACCCGACGCGCCCCTGCCCGTCTGACAACCGCCGCCCGACTAGGGCCACAGGACACCGTGCATGGCGTCGGCAATGGACGCCGCCCGCGCCGCGCCGTACTCTCGATGGAGGAACGCGAGGCGACATGGAATCCTTCCTCTTCCAGGCCACAATCTACCTCTGCGCCGCGGTCGTCGCGGTGCCCTTGGCCGTGCGCCTCGGCATGGGATCGGTCCTGGGATATCTGCTGGCCGGCATCGTCATCGGCCCGGGCCTTGGCCTGATCGGCGCCGAGGCCGACGATGTCCGTCACTTCGCCGAGTTCGGTGTCGTGATGATGCTGTTTCTGATCGGTCTCGAGCTTGACCCAAGGGCGCTGTGGAACATGCGCGACCGGCTGGTCGGTCTGGGCGGGATGCAGGTCATTCTGACCATGCTCGCCGTCGCCGCGAGCGCGATGATCTTCGGTCAGGGCTGGCGTCCGGCGCTGGCGATGGGAATGATCCTGGCGCTCTCTTCGACCGCCATCGTGCTCCAGACGATGAACGAGAAACAGGTGATGACGACGGCGGGCGGCCGGTCGGCCTTCTCGGTGCTCCTCGCGCAGGACATCGCGGTCATTCCGATGCTGGCGCTTCTCCCGCTTCTGGCGCTTTCCTCGGGTCCGGTGGCGCGGCCCGACGGTTCGCTTGCACTCAATGCCGACGAGACGCATGTCTACCTCCTCGCCGACCTGCCGGGATGGGCGGTGACGCTCGTTACCCTCGCCGCCGTGGCGCTGATCGTATTCGGCGGCCATTTCCTCACCCGCCCGGTCTTCCGCTACATCCACAAGGCGCGACTGCGCGAGATCAACACCGCCATCTCGCTTCTCTTCGTGGTCGGGGTGGCCGAACTGATGATCCTCGTCGGCCTCTCGCCCGCGCTCGGCACGTTCCTGGCCGGCGTGGTGCTGGCGAACTCGGAATTCCGTCACGAGATCGAGGCCGACATCGAACCCTTCAAGGGTCTCCTGCTCGGCCTCTTCTTCATCGCCGTCGGCGCCGGTATCGATGTCGGCGCGCTCTTGGCCGAGCCCGTGCGGATCGTCGGCTTCGCCTTTGGCCTGATGCTGGTGAAGGGCGTGATCCTCTACGGTCTCGGCCGGCTCTTTCACCTGAAGGGCCGCGACCAGTGGCTCTTCACCCTCGGCCTCGCGCAGGCCGGCGAATTCGGCTTCGTCCTGATCTCCTTCTCGCTCCAGCAGAACGTGCTTCCGCCGGCGCTTGCGCAATCGCTCCTCCTGGTCATCGCGGTGACGATGCTTCTCACGCCGCTCTTCTTCATCGCGTGGGAGCGGATCTCGGCGCGCCTTGCCGGGCCCGAGGCCGCGCCGCACGACGAGGTCGACGACCAGCAGCCGGTGATCATCGCCGGCATCGGCCGCTTCGGCCAGGTGGTGAACCGGCTGGTGCAGAGCGCGGGCTTCCGCACCACGGTCCTCGACCACGATCTCGAGACGGTCGAGGTCATGCGCCGCTTCGGGTTCAAGGGGTTTTACGGCGACCCGACCCGGCCCGAGCTTCTGCACGCCGCCGGGATCAAGACGGCGAAGGCCCTCGTCGTCGCGCTCGACGATCCCAAGGCCGCGACGCGCCTCGTCTCGTACGCGCGGCGCGAGCGTCCGGACCTCTTCATCATCGCCCGCGCCCGTGACCGGCTGCATGTCTACGAGCTCTACCAGGCGGGCGCAGACAAGATCGTGCGCGAGCTCTTCGACTCGTCGCTCCGCGCCGGGCGCTACGTGCTCGAAGAGATGGGGCTGTCGGACTACGAGGCCGACGAGATGGCGCACACCTTCTTCCAGATGGACCGCGCCGCGGTGCGTGAACTGGCTTCGGTCTGGAAACCCGG
>JBNLCA010000275.1:0-1937 GCA_050303575.1 Paracoccaceae bacterium | reverse complement strand
TGCCGTCCCTGAGCCCGACATACCAGTCGTGGAGGTTGCAGGTCGGGTCGATATGGCCCGGCACCAGCCTGAGCCGGTCGCCCACCCTCAGCACGTTGCCCGGATCCTCCAGCGTCCCGTGCTCGTCCGAGGCACCGGCATAGCGCACGTCGTTCCGCCCGAAGACGACCGGGAGCCCGCTCTCCAGCGACATCACCTTCAGACCGGCGTCGCAGACGGCGCGGCCGGGGCCGGCGGTGCTCATCACTTCGGTCAGCACGAAAAGCGCGTTCTCGAAGACCGGCGCCGTGCCCTGCGGGCCGAGGACGCGGCCGTAATCGGCGTCCATGAAGGCGTACGAGCCGCACTGAAGCTCGGTGAAGACGCCCGAGCCGCCCTCGAACGGGTAGGTGCCGGTGCCCGCGCCGGTGACGACGGGGCAGGGGATGCCGGCCTTTTCCAGCAAGCCGAGCGTCAGCCGCACCTTCTCCACCACCGAGGCGATCGCGGCCTCGCGGTCTGCCCAGTTGGCTATGTGCTGCGCGCCGCCGTGATAGGCCTGCAGTCCGACGAACGGCAGACCGGCCGCCACGACCGCCTGCGCCAGCGCCACCGCCTCGGCCCCCGGCGCAACGCCGCAGCGGGCCGCGCCGACATCGATCTCGACAAGGACGCCGACGTCCGTCCCCTCGGCGCGCACCGCCTCGGCCAGTTCCGCCACGCCGGCCGCATCGTCGACGCAGACCGCGACCCGCACGCCCAGCTTCGGAAGCCGCGCCAGCCGGGCGAGCTTGCGCGCCCCGCGCACCTGGTTCGACACCAGGATATCGGCCACGCCCGCCCGGGCGAAAGCCTCGGCTTCGCTGACCTTCTGGCAACAGACCCCGACCGCCCCCGCCGCGATCTGGAGCTGCGCCACGTCCGCCGACTTGTGCATCTTGCCGTGCACCCTGAGCGCCACGCCCATCGCGTCCGCCTCGGCCTGCATCCGGGCGATGTTGCGCTCCAGCGCGGCGAGATCGACCACCAGGCACGGCGTCTCGACCTCTGCCTCCGCCATCCCGACCTCTGCCGGCACATCGTACCCGACGTCCATCGCGCGCACCTCCCCCGAAAACCCCACAAGAACTTGACTTCCCGCCCGCCGCAAGGTGTATCGGCGCGGGTCCGGAACCTGAAGGAAACGCCATGCACGCCTACCGCAGCCATACCTGTGCCGAGCTCACCAAGGCGCATGTGGGCGAGACTGTCCGCCTTGCCGGCTGGGTCCACCGGGTGCGTGACCACGGCGGCATCCTTTTCATCGACCTGCGCGACCATTACGGCGTGACCCAGGTGCTGGCCGACCCGGACTCGCCGGCCTTCAAGGATGTCGAGAAGGTGCGCAGCGAATGGTGCATCCGCATCGACGGCGAGGTGAAGGCGCGCGATCCGGAGCTGGTGAACCCCAAGATCCCGACCGGCGAGGTCGAGGTCTTCATCCGCTCGCTCGAAGTCCTGGGTGCCGCCGAAGAGCTGCCGCTCCAGGTCTTCGGAGACCAGGAATATCCCGAGGAAACGCGGCTGAAGTACCGTTTCCTCGACCTGCGCCGCGAGGGGCTGCATGACAACATCATGCTGCGCGCACGCGTCATCAAGTCGATCCGCGACCGGATGTGGGCCAGCGGATTCACCGAGTTCCAGACGCCGATCATTACCGCCTCGTCGCCCGAGGGCGCGCGCGACTTCCTCGTGCCGTCGCGGCTCCATCCCGGCAAGTTCTACGCGCTGCCGCAGGCGCCGCAGCAGTTCAAGCAGCTGATCATGGTGGCGGGCTTCGACCGCTATTTCCAGATCGCACCCTGCTTCCGCGACGAGGACCCGCGCGCCGACCGTTCGCCGACCGACTTCTACCAGCTCGACGTCGAGATGAGCTTCGTCACCCAGGACGACGTCTTCGCCGCGATCCAGCCGGTCAT
>JBNLCA010000274.1:0-7280 GCA_050303575.1 Paracoccaceae bacterium | reverse complement strand
CGATGGGTGTCGAGGAAGCGCTGATCGAGTTCGAGGGCCTGACCCCGCATATGATCGAGGCGCTGGCCAACGACGGCGTCAAGACGCTCGAGGACTTCGCCACGCTTGCCGACTGGGAGATCGCCGGCGGCTGGACCACGGTCGATGGCGAGCGGGTCAAGGACGAGGGCGTGCTCGAGAAGTTCGACGTCTCGCTGGAAGAGGCGCAGAACATGGTGATGACCGCGCGGGTGATGCTGGGCTGGGTCGATCCGACCGAGCTTGAGGCCGAGGCGGCCGAAGCCGAAGAAGGTGAAGGCGAGCAACAGGGGGCCGGGGCCTGAGAGGCCTCGGGAAAGGGAGCGCATGACGCGCGGCGGACTGGCCAAGAAGACGGACGAGCCCGAACGGCGCTGCATCGCGACGGGCGAGAGCCAGCCCAAGGGCGGGCTGATCCGCTTCGTCACCGGTCCCGAGGGGCAGGTCGTTCCCGACATCCTGGGCAAGCTGCCCGGTCGCGGCATCTATGTCGCGGCCGACCGTGCCGCGCTCGAGACCGCAGTGGCGAAGAAGCTTTTCGCCCGCGCCGCCAAGCAGCCGGTGACCCTGCCCGAGGATCTCGTGGCACTCACCGACCAGACCCTTGCACGCCGCGTGATCGAGCTCATCTCGATGGCGCGCAAGGCCGGCGAGGCGGTGACCGGCTTCGAGAAGGTCAAGGACTGGCTTTCGAAGGGCGAGGCCGCCTACCTGATCCAGGCGTCGGACGGATCGGGGCGGGGCAAGGACAAGCTCCATTCTCCCCCCGGCAAGGGCACCTTCATCGGCTGCCTGACCTCGTCGGAAATCGGTTTGGCTTTTGGGCGCGACTATGCAATACACGCGGCGCTTGCGGCTGGCGGACTCGGCAATCGTGTTGTAGAGGAAGCCGCGCGGCTTTCTGGCCTGCGGGATATCGGTGGGGCGAAATCGCCCCGCGAAAGGATTAGAAGACGGAATGAGTGATACGGACGGCAAAAAGCCTCTCGGCCTCGGGGCGCGTTCCGGCCAGGTGAAGCAGAGCTTCTCGCACGGCCGGACGAAGAACGTCGTGGTCGAGACCAAGCGCAAGCGCGTGGTGGTGCCGAAACCCGGCGCGGCGCCCGGCGGCGCGAAGCCGTCGGCTACGCCTTCGGGCGATCCGTCGCGCCGTCCGGCCGGCATCTCGGACGCCGAGATGGAGCGCCGTCTCAAGGCCGTTCAGGCCGCCAACGCCCGTGCCGCCGACGAGGCCGCCGAGCGCGAGGCCGAGGAGAAGGCCCGCGAGGAGGAGCGCGAGCGCCGCCGGGCCGAGATCGAGGCCAAGGAGCGCGAGGACCGCGAGCGCGAAGAGGCGCTGAAGGCCAAGGAAGAGGAAGAAGCGCGCAAGAAGCGCGAGGCCGAGGCTCAGGCGCGCAAGCCTGAGGAGCGCAAGGCCCCCGCCGCAAAGGCCGCGACGACTGCGGCCACCCCGGCCGAGCCGCCGGCCCAGCGCGGCACCTCGAAGCCGACCTCGGGCCCGCGCAAGACCGACCGCGAACGCGACGACCGCAAGGGCGACCGCGACTCGCGCGGCAAGGGTCGCGACGATGCCGGCCGCCGGTCGGGCAAGCTTACGCTCAGCGACGCGCTCTCGGGCGAAGGCGGGCGGCAGCGCTCGCTCGCCGCGATGAAGCGCAAGCAGGAGCGCGCTCGCCAGAAGGCGATGGGCGGCGGCAGCCAGGAGAAGATGGTCCGCGACGTTCAGCTGCCCGAGATGATCGTGGTGCAGGAACTGGCGAACCGGATGGCCGAGCGTGCCGCCGACGTCGTCAAGTCGCTGATGAACATGGGCATGATGGTCACGATGAACCAGACCATCGACGCCGACACGGCCGAGCTGATCATCGAGGAATTCGGCCACCGCGCCGTCCGCGTCTCGGACTCCGACGTCGAGCAGGTCATCGACCAGGTCAAGGACAAGGCCGAGGATCTGGAATCGCGCCCGCCGGTCATCACGATCATGGGTCACGTCGACCACGGCAAGACCTCGCTTCTCGACGCGATCCGCAAGGCGAACGTCGTCGCGGGCGAGGCCGGCGGCATCACCCAGCATATCGGCGCCTACCAGGTAACGACCGACGGCGGCGCCGTCCTGACCTTCCTTGACACGCCCGGCCACGCCGCGTTCACGTCGATGCGGGCCCGCGGCGCCCAGGTGACGGACATCGTCGTCCTGGTCGTGGCGGCGGACGACGCGGTCATGCCGCAGACGATCGAGGCGATCAACCACGCCAAGGCGGCCAAGGTGCCGATGATCGTGGCGATCAACAAGATCGACAAGCCCGCTGCCAACCCCGACAAGGTGCGGACCGACCTTCTCCAGCACGAGGTCGTGGTCGAGAAGATGTCGGGCGACGTGCAGGATGTCGAAGTGTCGGCGACGACGGGCCAGGGGCTCGACGCGCTCCTGGAAGCGATCGCGCTGCAGGCCGAGGTGCTGGAACTCAAGGCGAACCCGCGCCGCGCTGCCCAGGGTGCGGTGATCGAGGCGCAGCTCGACGTCGGCCGCGGTCCGGTCGCCACCGTGCTCGTCCAGAACGGCACGCTGCACAAGGGGGACATCTTCGTCGTCGGCGAGAAGTGGGGCAAGGTCCGCGCTCTGGTCAACGACAAGGGCGACACCGTCGCCGAGGCCGGCCCGTCGGTCCCGGTCGAGGTCCTGGGCCTGAACGGAACGCCCGAGGCCGGCGACGTCCTCAACGTCGTTGAGACCGAGGCGCAGGCCCGCGAGATCGCGGACTACCGCGAGCAGGCCGCCAAGGACAAGCGCGCCGCGGCCGGTGCGGCGGCGACGCTGGAACAGCTGATGGCGAAGGCCAAGGCCGACGCTGACGTGGCCGAACTGCCCGTTTTGGTGAAGGCTGACGTGCAGGGCTCGGCCGAGGCGATCGTCCAGGCGCTGGAGAAGGTCGGCAACGACGAGGTCCGCGTCCGTGTCCTTCACTTCGGCGTCGGCGCCATCACCGAGACGGATGTCGGCCTTGCCGAGGCAAGCCAGGCGCCGATCATCGGATTCAACGTCCGCGCCAATGCTTCGGCCCGCAACTCGGCCAACCAGAAGGGCGTCGAGATCCGCTACTACAGCGTGATCTACGACCTCGTCGACGACATCAAGTCGGCGGCGTCGGGTCTGCTGAAGGACGAGATCCGCGAGAAGTTCATCGGCTACGCGACGATCAAGGAAGTGTTCAAGGTCTCGAACGTCGGCAAGGTCGCCGGTTGCCTCGTCACCGAGGGCGTGGCGCGCCGCTCGGCCGGCGTCCGCCTCCTGCGCGACAACGTGGTGATCCACGAGGGCACGCTGAAGACCCTCAAGCGCTTCAAGGACGAGGTGGCCGAGGTCCAGTCCGGTCAGGAATGCGGCATGGCCTTCGAGAACTACGAGGACATCCGCCCCGACGACGTCATCGAGATCTTCGAGCGCGAGACGGTCGAGCGTACGCTGGCCTGATCCGGCACGACGGAACACTGAACACCGCCGCCCCCCGGGGCGGCGGTTTCGTTTCGGGCTAGTTCAGGATCCGGTGCAGCCAGCCGATCAGTCCACGCTGCTCGGACGGGAGGCCGAGCCACCGCAACCAGACGTCGCGATCGTGAGGGACACCTGTCTCCTTGCAGGCCGCCGTCGCGTTGACGTTCTTCGGATGCCAGAACCACATCCAGTCCACGTTTACCGGCTGATTCAGAAATGCCTGGGCGATCCGCCGCCGCCCTGGCGACAGGGTGCAGGGATCGTCCGGGAGGCGCGGCGCCGGACGTCCGAGAACGAGATCCAGGATGGTTTGGTATTCGAACTGCATCCATTTCGTGCCTGCTTCGATCATGCCCGCGATCTGTTCCGCAATCGTGTCAATCCCTTCGTCGTCAAGCCTGGCGGCATAGTCAAGAAGGTCTGGCTGTACCATTTCCTCCCAGGGCCAGCCCACTTCGCGGTGATCTCTCAAGATTTTTTCGCTGGCTTCGATCAGGGCCACGACGGGTTCGGCGAAGCGGACAGGCAGTGGAGCACCTGTCTCCATCGCCTCGCATGCAGCGTTGGACAATATGACGAACTGGCCAACCGGCGGATGCTTCCCTATCTGGTCGAAGGCAAGCGCTGGATGGTCAACTTGGTCGATCTGAACTAGCGCGCGCAACCACGCAGCAAGCTCGATCGGATCGGCCACGGTCGCGAGAGCGGCGTCGGCCAAACGCCTGACCTTGCCCGCCCAGTGACCCTTTTGGTGGGTGTCCGGCCGACACCCAAGAAACGGCGCCGACCACTTGGCCGGCGCAGGTTCCGAGACGTCGTTGTGGCCCAGTAGCGACAGCACGCAGATCGTCGAAAGGCGAGTCGCCCGATCCGGCGCGGAGAGTTGTGCGGCGATCCGGTCCCACTGGTCGAAGGTGGCCAGTGTAGTGGCGCGTGCAGCGGTGCGCTCGGCGGCAATATGTCGGTCCCGGTTGTCGAGCTTGTGGTGGTGATGGACGTCGTGGTGGCCGTGTCCCCGCGCGAGCGAACCGAGGAGTTGCAGGACCTGCGGCCTTCGCTCAGGCGAAATGGCGCCCAGCGCCTCTGCGAGATACAGCACCGCAGGCGCGCTCGCGGGATAGACCGTGCCCTGGTGCCAGATGTTTCCGAAAAGCGCGTGGATCGCCGCATCGGCCACCGCGCCGTCCGTTTTCACCAGGTCGCGGATCAGGCCGGGGACGTCGCCCGCCTTGCCGTAGGCATGGTCCAGATCGGCCCACGGAATATCGTCCAGCCCTTCGAACATGCGCCTTCCCCGCTGGTTCGCGAACGATAGGATGGACCGAAGCCCATGGCCAGCAGGCATGCGCAGGATGCCCAGGGCCGTAACCGTGTCCGCGCATCGGCCAATGTCCGCCACGGCGACGATCGGCGACATTCCCCTGTCACGTGGGAAAGCTACTCTCTGCGCTCACGCCAGCCACGAGGCCAGACATGACCGACCATCCCCGCTCCGTCTTCAGGACCAGCCAGCTTGAGGAGGCTGACGGGCCGGGTCTCAACCCGACCGGCAACCCGACAATGGGCGAGATCATCGCCGCCCGCTTCTCGCGGCGCGGATTCCTCAGGGGCTCGATGGCGGCGACGGCCATCTCGGCGACGGTCAGCCCCTTCGCCATCCTGTCGGCCAGCCCGGCGCGGGCACAGGGCGCCTCGGCCTTCTCGTTCGCGGAAGTCGAGGCGGGGGTCGATGCCGACCACCATGTCGCCGAGGGCTACGAGGCGAATGTGCTGATGCGTTGGGGCGATCCGGTCTTCGCCGATGCGCCGGTGTTCGACCCGAACGCGCAGACGGCCGAGGCGCAGGCGCGCCAGTTCGGCTATAACAACGATTTCGTCGGCTTCATACCGCTGGAGGGCGCGGCGGACCACGGTCTGCTGGTGGTCAACCACGAGTACACCAACGAACACCTGATGTTCCCGGGCATTGTGACGAAGACTGCGGAGGGCAAGCTTGAGATCGCGCCGGCCGACGAGGCCCGTGTCGCGATCGAGATGGCGGCGCACGGCGGCACGATCCTGGAAATCCGGCGCGAGAGCCTGCGCTGGCAGCCGGTTCTGGACGGCGCGCTCAACCGCCGGATCACCGCGACGACACCGATGGACATCACGGGTCCCGCCGCCGGGGATGTGCGCCTGCGGACATCGGCCGACCCGACCGGCACCAAGGTCCTCGGCACGATCAACAACTGCGCCGGCGGCGTCACGCCCTGGGGCACCTACATCATGGCCGAGGAGAACTTCCACGGCTACTTCGTCGGCGATCTCCCGGCGAACCACCCCGAGGCGGCGAACTACGACCGGCTGGGTTTGCCCGGCGGCAGCTACGAATGGGGCCGCTTCCATGACCGCTTCGATCTGTCGAAAGAGCCGAACGAGCCGAACCGTTTCGGCTGGGTGGTCGAGGTCGATGTGATGGACCCGACCTCCACCCCGAAGAAGCGCACCGCGCTCGGCCGCTTCAAGCACGAGGGCGCGCAGTCGATCGTGGCGCCGGGCGGGCAGGTCGTCTTCTACCTCGGCGATGACGAGCGGTTCGACTATGTCTACAAGTTCGTCTCGGCCGGCACCTACGACCCGAACGACCGCGCCGCGAACATGAACCTCCTGAACGAGGGCACGCTCTACGTCGCGCGCTTCGACGAGGACGGCACGGTGACCTGGTTGCCGCTGGTCCAGGGCCAGGGGTCGCTGACCCCGGCCAACGGGTTCACCACCCAGGCCGATGTGCTGATCGAAACCCGCCGCGCTGCGGACCTTCTGGGCGCCACGCCGATGGACCGGCCCGAGGATATCGAGCCGAACGGAACGAACGGCCGGGTCTATGTCATGCTGACCAACAACACCCGCCGGAAGGAGGCGAACGCCGCCAACCCGCGCACCGAGAACGCCTTTGGCCACATCATCGAGATCGCCGAGGAGGGCGGCGACTTCGCCGCGACGAAGGGGACGTGGGAGATCCTTCTGAAATGCGGCGACCCGGCGGTGGCCGAGGTCGGCGCCACCTTCTCGACCGAGACCACGGTGAACGGCTGGTTCGGCATGCCCGACAACTGCGCCGTCGACGCCGAGGGCAGGCTCTGGGTCGCGACCGACGGCAACTCGCCGGGCGAGACCGGCCGGACCGACGGGCTCTGGGCGGTCGATACCGAAGGCGCGGCGCGCGGCACCTCGCGGCTCTTCTACCGTGTGCCGGTCGGCGCCGAGATGTGCGGCCCCTGCCCGACGCCGGACATGGAGACATTCTTCGTCGCGGTCCAGCATCCCGGCGATGGCGGCGAGGACTGGGACGGCTTCGGCCGCGTATCGTACTACGAGGATCTCTCGACCCGCTGGCCCGACTTCTCGGACGCCATGCCGGTGCGCCCGGCGGTGGTGGCGATCACCATGCAGGGCGGCGGCCGGATCGGCTGAACCGGGACGGGGGCGCTCCCGCGCTTCCTCGACAGGCTTGCGCCTGTCTCCTCCGCTTGGGCCCGGCCGCGCTTCGCGCGGGGCTTTCGGCGGCCTCGCTGCGCTCGGTAGCTTCCTTGGTTTGCTTCCACTTCGCTTCGGCCATTATCTTGCCTCCGCTTCGCTTCGGCCATTAGCTTGCCTCCGGTTCGCTTCGGCTGGGGGCTCTGCCCCCGTCGCCCTGACGGGCGACTCCCCCGGAGTATTTTCGGCACAAGGAAGCAGGCTGACCCTCCTAGTCGCTCTTTTGGTCCCAAATATTCTCGGGGGTGAATTG
>JBNLCA010000273.1:0-13521 GCA_050303575.1 Paracoccaceae bacterium | reverse complement strand
CGGGGAGCGCGAGGGGCAGAGCCCTCGCACGGGTCGGATCGCCTTCGGCGATCCGAAACGCCGTCAGGCGCACCTTCAGTAGGGAATCGGGTGCGCCCGCCAGGTCGCGGCAATCTCGGCCTCGACCTCGTCGGAAAGCGTCAGCTCGACCGATCCGAGCGCGCGCTCGAGCTGCGCCAGCGACGTTGCCCCGATGATCGGTACGATCGGGAACCGGCGCGTCCGCGCGAAGGCGAGCGCCATGTGGACCGGGTCGAGCCCGTGCCGCTCGGCGATGCCGAGATAGGCCGAGACCGCCTCCCAGACGAAGGGCGAGATGCGCCCGCCCAGGTCCGGCGTCCGCGCCCGGCGCGAGCCTTCGGGCGTCACGTCGCCGGCATATTTGCCGGTCAGCAGCCCCGCCGCGAGCGGGCTGTAGGCCAGGAGCGTGACTTCCTCGTGATGGCCGAGCTCGGCCATGTCGGTGCCGTAGTAGCAGCAGAGCAGGGAATATTCATTCTGCACCGAGACGGCGCGCGGCCCCGCGCCGGCCTCGGCCAGCCTGAGCCACTGCGCCATGCCCCAGGCGGTCTCGTTCGAGAGGCCGAAATGGCGGACCCGGCCGGCCGCCACCTCCTCGCCCAGCGCACCCAGGACCTCGGCCATGTTGGCGAGCACCTCGGCCGTCTTCTGCCGCGTCGGGTCATAGCCCCACATCTGGCGGAAATGGTACGAGCCGCGGTTCGGCCAGTGCAGCTGGAAGATGTCGACGTAGTCGGTCCTGAGGCGCCTGAGCGAATTCTCGACGCATCGCTTCAGCGAGGCGGCGGTGATCGGCTCGCCGTCCCGGATCTTGGCGTTCCCCGGCCCGCCCATCTTGGTGGCGATCACCCACCTGTCGCGCCCGCCGCGCGCGGCGAAGTAGGAGCCGATGATCTCCTCGGTGCGGCCCACCGTCTCGGCCTTGACCGGGTTGGTCGGATACATCTCGGCCGTGTCCATGAAATCGATCCCGCGATCGCCTGCCAGGTCGATCTGCGCATGGCCCTCGTCTTCGCTGTTCTGGCTGCCCCAGATCATCGTGCCGAGGCAGAGGCCCGAGACGGTGATACCCGTCCGGCCCAGAGGTCGTCTGTTCATCGCGCCGCTCCAAGTTGACCGGGCGACCCTAACGGTCCGGCGCGCGAGGGCAAGGTCGGCGGCCTAAGACAAAAGGATGTCAGGGCCGGACGTAGGCGTAGCCCTCTTCCTGGAGCTCGATCAGCCGCACCACGCCCGAGGGCACCACCCCGGCCTCGGACAGCAGCGGCACCGCGTGGCCGGCCTTCGCCTCCATCGCGGCGAGCGTGTTGCCGCAGGCGGCGAAGGAAAGGTTGTCTATCTCGAGCGACATCGCCGAGACGCGGTCGGCGACCGGGCTTTCGCCCTCGACCAGCATGGTCAGTCCCGGCCCGTAGGCCACGACCTCGATCTCGACCGTGTCGCCCTGGGCGGCGTAGTAGGCATTCACGTTCTGCACGTTGTTCAGGACCATGTTCATCACGGCCGGGTCGTTCTCGTCGACATGGAGCGCGACGCGGTGGGTCTTGCCCTCGGCGAGCGCCCCCGAGGCGGCCAGGGCGAAGGCGGCGGCGAAGGCGGCTGCTGCAAGTCTGGTCATCTGATCCTCCCGTTTGCGCCGCATGATATCCCATCGGGGCCGTATGCCGCCCCGATACTTCCGTCGGTGGAACCCGCTTGAGAACAAAATGTGAACACGCTATCCTGCGCCATGCCTTCCGACCCGCTCGACCTGCGCCGTTCGCGGCCCGCGCTCACCCTCTCGGACGAGGTCGCCTTCGCCCGCGCCCGGGTGCACGAGCTGACCGGCCCGGCCCGGCGCAGCCTTGCCGTCATGCTCGCCGCCGCGATGGCGGGGCCGGTCCTGTGGATCGCGCCGAAGTGGGAGACGGATCGCCCGAACCCCGACGGGCTGAGGCCCTGGCTCGATCCGGCGCGTCTTCTATTCGCCACCTGCATCCGGGCCGAGGACCTGCTGTGGACCGTCGAGGAGGCGTTGCGCTCGGGCGCCGCGCCGACGGTGATCGCCGACCTCATCGAGCCTCCCGGCCTGACCCCGGTGCGCCGGCTGCTTCTTGCCGCCGAACAGTCGGGGACCGCGCCGCTCGGCCTGATCCTGACCCCGGGCGAGGGCGGCGCGCCGGGCGTCGAAAGCCGCTGGTTCGCCGCGCAAAGCCACACCTCCGACCGCACCGCCTGGACCGTCGAGCGCCGCCGCGCCCGGCACGATCCGGTGCGCGCCTGGCTGGCGCGGCGCCGGGACGGACGGCTGGATTTCGGCCCGCCGGACCGCGCCCAACCGAAAAGTGAAGACACGGCCGCCCCGGTTCGGCTATAGTCGGCGGCGGAGAGCCCTGCAGGAGACTGACCATGATCCTAAGGTCCCTGGCGCTCGCCGCCTCCCTTGTCCTTCTCGGCCTCTTCTCGGCGACGGCCGCGCCCGCGCGCTACGTCCTCGACCCGGCGGCCACAAACGTCGCCTTCGAGGTACCGTTCGGCAACGACATGATCCGCGGCCGGATGCCGGTCGCCTCGGCCGACCTGTCGCTCGACTTCGACCGGCCGGCAGCCTCGCGCATCGCGGTCGCCATCGACGTGTCGCGGGCGCGCACCAACATCCCCTTCGCCACCGGCGCGATGAAGGCCGACAACGTGCTCGACGCGGCGCACCACCCGCAGATCACCTTCGTCTCGACCGGCCTGCGCGTCTCGGGCGCCAACGCGGCCCAGGTCGACGGCATCCTGACGGTGCGCGGGGTGGCAAAGCCAGTCACGCTCGCCGCCGAGATCTTCCGCCGCGCCGGGGCCGATCCGAACGACAATTCGGCGATGGTCATCAACCTCTCGACCCGGATCAGCCGCGCCGCCTACGGCGCAACCGGCTATCCCGACATGGTCGGAGACCAGGTTTTGATCCGCATCCAGGCGGCGATCAACCGCGCGAACTGAGGCCTTGGCCCGCCGCGTCACCCTGCCCGCCCGACTGCGCGCCGCGCTTGTCGCGCACGAGGGCCGGCTTGCCGCGGCGGGTCTCGCCCTCGCCTTTCTTATCTTCGGCCTCGTTACCGCCGGCCTGCCAGCCCGCACCGAATTCGAGCGGGCGACATTGACCACGATCTCACTTCTTCCAAGCAACGACCGCGATCTCGCGGTCTTCCTCGCCACCACCGACAGCGGCCGCCGGGTGCGCGTCGAGGCACGCAGCCTGACCGCGCCCGCCGAGGGCGACCGGCTCTGCCTCGTCATTCGCACCGCCCTTCTCACCCGCCACGTCTCGGCCGCCGTGGCCCCGACGAGTGCCTGCGGCAATGGCTGAGGCCGGTCCCCCGAATACACACTTGCATCGAAGGCCCATGCTGGCGACATTCGGGCAAGGGGGTGTAGTACTGGGATGAGCGTGTTGCGCGCGGTCTGGATGGCGACGATCCTGTGCCTGATCGCCGTCCTCGGCTACATGGCCGTCACCCACGGTGGCGGGTCCGTCGACGTGGTCGCGCCCGCCACCTCGGGCACGGCCGCCGCGCCGCCGCCCGCCGCCACCGACGAGGAACGCATCGCCGCCATCGACCGCGCCTGGCGCAGCTGGATCGCGCGCCACCGCGTCACCAAGGCGACGCTCGCCATCGGCCATGACGGCGCCGTCGTCCACACCGCCGGCATCGGGCTCGACCCCGACACCGCCGTCCCCGTCGCCGATCTCGCCGACGCGGTGACCGCCACCTGCCTCGCCCGGCTCTTCGACGCGCGAGGCCTCTCGTTCAACCTCACGCTGGGCGAGATAAAGGACCAGATGTCCGAGATCCGCGTCCTTCTGCCGATCTGGACCCAGGACATCACCATCGCCCAGCTGGTCAGCCATACCAGCGGGCTTGCCCCCGACATCACCAAGGGCGACCTCTGGGGCCAGCCCTCGGGGACCGAGCCGCGCCACCGCCGCATCGCGCTGGCCGCGCTGGCCGAGAACGCCATCCAGGGCAAGCGCGGCGATTTCTTCTACAACAACGGCAACTACGCCGTCCTCGGCGCGGTGATCGAGGCGATGACCGGCCTTCCCTACGACGTCGCCTGCACCGACGCGGTGCTCGCTCCGGCGGGCGTGACCACGGCGAACCTGGCCGGGCCCTATGCCTCGAACTCGTCCTTCGGCGGATGGGACATCTCGGCGCCCGACTATTTGCGTTTCATCCTGCACTGGACGGCGCCCGACCAGACCTGGATCGCCTACCCGGCCTCCTACCCGCAGGCGCGAACCGGCGCGCCGGGCGAATCCTATGGCCTCGGCCTGTCCCGTACCGAGCTCGACGGCCGGATCGTGCTCAGCCACGGCGGCAGCCTCTGCATCGACGACATCACCGCGCGCCAGGTCGGCGCCGGCGTGATGTCGGTCGTCGACGGCTGGTCGGTCGTCGCCACCTGGAACGCCTGCACGCCGCAAGAGGACGTCTCAAGCTTCCTGCGGACGCTTTTCGACGCCGCGCGCTGAGGCCCCTTGCGGCGCCGCCCGATTGGGTGAACTGTCGCTCCCGTCGGTACCGGTTCGCCCATGCGTCTTCTGATCTCCTTCGCCGCGCTCTTCCTGTCGGTGATCTTCCTCCAGCTCGGCTCGGGCGGCGTGGTGCCGCTCGACGCGCTCGCCGGTGCGGCACGCGGATTCACCACCTCCGAGCTCGGCCTTCTCGGCTCGGCCCATTTCCTGGGCTTCTTCATCGGCTGCTGGGGAGCGCCCCGCCTGATGGGCACGGTCGGCCATTCCCGCGCCTTCGCCGCCTTCTGCGCCGCCGGCACGATCGGCATCCTGGCCCACATGATCGTCATCGACCCGGTGGCGTGGGCGATCTTCCGCATGGCCTCGGGCCTCTGCGTCGCCGGCTGCTACACGGTGATCGAGGCCTGGCTGCAATCGAAGCTGACGAACGAGACGCGCGGCCGCGCGATGGGTACCTACCGCGTCGTCGACATCCTCGGCTCGCTCGGCGCACAGCTTCTCATCGGCGTCCTCGATCCGGCCTCATACATCTCATACAACCTCCTCGCCATCCTGTGCTGCGCGGCGCTCCTGCCGCTCACCCTCAGCCGGGCCGAGCAGCCCGCGATCCCCGAGGCGCCGCGCCTGAGGCCCAGGCTGGCCTGGGACCGCTCGCCCCTCGGCGCGGTCGGCGTCGTCGCCTCGGGCGTAACTGGGGCGAGCTTTCGCATGGTCGGCCCGGTCTACGGCCTCGCCGTCGGCCTGACGCCCGACCAGATCGCGGTGTTCCTCTCGGCCTATGTCATCGGCGGGGCGCTCGCGCAGATCCCGATCGGCTGGCTCGCCGACCGGTTCGACCGCCGCTCGGTGCTGATCGGCCTCTCGGTCGCGTCGGTCCTGTCCTGCGTGGCGACCATCGCCGCCTCCTCCGCCGGCACCGGGGCGGTCTATGCCGCGGCCGTCTTCTTCGGGCTGACGACGATCCCGATCTACTCGGTCTCATCGGCGCACGCGCACGACTACGCCCAGACCCATGAGAGGGTCGAGCTCTCGGCCGCGCACATGTTCCTCTATGCCGTCGGCGCCACCGCCTCGCCGCTCGTCGCCTCCTGGCTGATCGCCGCCTACGGGCCCTCGGCGATGTTCCTGCTGATCGCGGCGGTGCACGTGCTTCTGGTCATCTTCGGTTTCGCCCGGATGCTGGCCCGCCGCGCACCCGGCACCCGCACCGCCTACCAGTACGTGCCGCGCACCTCGTTCCTGATCGGCCGGCTCCTGAAACGGCCGGCGAAGGATTAGCGTTTCCTGATGGGAGCGGGACAAGACGGACAGCGCCGGCGCGGCTGACGCGGCGAGACCGAGCCAGCGCCCCTACCGGAACAGTCCCGGCAACGCCCGCCGGTCGAGCTTGCCCGACGGCAGGTGCGGCAGCGCCGGGCAGTCGATCACCCGCACCTTCGCCGTGGTGCGCAAACGCGCCGCGACCGCCACGGCGACCTGTTCGGCATCGAACCCCGGCCCGGTCACCGCGGCGATACCCAGCTCGGGCGGACCGCCCCCCGCCGGGTCGAGCCGCGTCGCCGCCGCCAGTGTCACTCCCGGCGACTGCCCGGCCAACATCTCGACCAGCTCGGCCGCGATCTTCGCCCCGCCGAGGTTGATCACGTTGTCTGCCCGCCCCTCGATCACCAGGCACCCGTCCGGCAGGAACCGCGCCAGGTCGCCGGTATCGAACCAGCCCTCGGCATCGTAGACAGGGGCGCCGCCGAGATACCCTTCCAGCCGGTGCTTGGGCAAAGGCCTGAGGAACAGCCGGCCGCTCTCGCCGCCCTCGGGCCCGGGATCGATCCGCGCCTCCACATCCGAAAGCACCCGCCCGGACCAGCCGGGCACGTAGCTTGCAGCATCGGCGACGCCGAAACTCGTCTGCCCGATCTCGCTCGAGCCTAGGATGATCGACACCGGCACACCGAAAGCCCGCTCGGCCCGCGCCACCAGCTCCCGGCTCGCAACCGCGCCGAAAACGCCAAGAAGTTTCAGCTCCGGGACCGGCGCGCCGCGGTCGATCGCCGCGAGAAGGTCGTTCAGCGCCAGGGGCGTCAGCTTCATCTCGCGCACGCCGAACTGCGCCGCCGCCTCCAGCGTCTCGGCCGGTGTGGGATGCATTCCCATGACGCCGTGCCCGCCCACAAAGGCGCGCAGCATCAGGAAGATCGCATAGGTGGTGAATTCCGGGATCGAGACCAGAACAGACCCCCGGCTCTGCCCCGTTCCCTCGGTGAAATTGCGCACCATGTCCAGATACATGCCCGGCCGCAGCCGCAGGAAGCGCGGCATCCCGGTCGATCCTGACGTCGCCACCAGCAGCGCGCCGGCTTCCTCGATCGGCAGGTCCGGGTCCGGCGCCGCCTCCAGCCAGCCCTGCGCGAAGACCACGCTGCGCGCCGGCCCGTCATAGGGCTGCTCGGCGAACCGGATTACCGCGTCGACCTTCAGGCCCAGCGCCGCAAGCGCCCCCGGCGCCGGCATCATCGCAACCTCGACCCCGCGCCGCAGAAGCGCCAGCATCAGAAGAATCCGCACCGCCCGGTTGTCGGTCAGGGGCGCGACCCGCATCCCCGGCCCGATCCCCTCGGCCGCGAGCCGCGTCGCCAGCGACGCCACGGCGCGCTCGACCCGCGCGAATGACAGGACCTGGCCGTCCTGCGTCATCAGCGCAGGCGCGTCCCCGTGGCCGAGCAGAATATCCCGAAGCTGGGCGTTGAAGCCGCCAGTCACAAAGGCGGCCTCAGAACTTGACGATGGCACCCACGCGCACCGCGGTGTTGTCCCACGAATAGCTGCCGTTCTCGAACTCCAGATCGTCGCGGATCGCCTCGAGCCTGAGGTCGACCCGCTCGCTCACCGGAATCTCGGCGCCGATGCCGTAGGTCATGCCGCTCGCGCCGTTCTCCAGTCCCGACCCGGCCGGCAAGCCGCGCAGGTTGGCCCGCCCAACGGCCGCGAAACCCGAAAAGCTGCCGAAATCGTAGCCGACCATGGCGCGCAGGCGCGAGATACCGTCGACCTCGTCGCCGGTGAACGTGTCGGTGTTGTAGTCGGTGAAGAGGCTGGTCTCCACCTCGGCCCCGAAGAAGAGCTTGCTCTGCGTCGAAAAGCGGACACCGGCAAGGACCGACATCATGGTCAGGTCGCCGTCATAGGTGCTCGGGATGATATCCGTCATCGTCGTGTTGCCGTATTCCAGCGTCGCGCCGACATAGAAGTCCTGCGCGGCGGCCGGAGCGCCGGCGGCCAGTGCAATCGCGGATGCCGAAATCGCGAAACGTGCCTTGCCCGTCATCTTCATCCTCCCGGACCTCGGTTTACCCTACGGCGGGTCCGGCGATCCGTCCATATCAGATCGCTTCAAGGGCCCTGCCCTGTTGCCTTTGCGCTTCTGGCCCTCGCGCCCAGCTTGCGGTAGAGGGGGCGCGAACATCAGGAACGGACCATGGCGCGCATCCTCATCACCTCGGCGATCCCCTATATCAACGGGATCAAGCATCTCGGGAACCTCGTCGGCTCGCAGCTACCAGCCGACCTCTTCGCGCGCTACTTCCGGATGCGCGGGCACGAGGTCCTGTTCCTGTGCGCCACCGACGAGCACGGCACCCCGGCCGAGCTTGCCGCCGCCAAGGCCGGCAAGCCCGTGGCCGACTACTGCGCCGAGATGTGGCAGGTGCAGAAGGACCTCTCGGACGGCTTCCGCCTGTCGTTCGACCATTTCGGCCGCTCGTCCTCGCCGCAGAACCGGGCGCTGACCCAGCATTTCGCCGGCAAGCTGGCCGAGAACGGCTACATCGCCGAGGTCTCCGAGAAACAGATCTACTCCATCGCCGACGGAAGGTTCCTTCCGGACCGCTACGTCGAGGGCACCTGCCCGAACTGCGGATACGACAAGGCGCGGGGCGATCAGTGCGAGAACTGCACCAAGCAGCTCGACCCGACCGACCTCATCAACCCGCGCTCGGCGATCTCGGGTTCGACCGAGCTGGAACTGCGCGAGACCAAGCACCTCTACCTGCGCCAGTCGGCGCTGAGGGAACAGCTGGACGCCTGGATCGACAGCAAGACCGACTGGCCGATCCTGACCACCTCGATCGCCAAGAAGTGGCTGCACGACGGCGACGGTCTGCGCGACCGCGGCATCACCCGCGACCTCGACTGGGGCGTGCCGGTCAAGAAGGGCGACGAGGAGTGGCCCGGCATGGAAGGCAAGGTCTTCTACGTCTGGTTCGACGCGCCCATCGAATATATCGCCTGCGCGGCCGAATGGGTCGATGCCGGCAAGGGCCCAGGGTCCGAGAAAGGCTGGGAACGCTGGTGGCGCACCGACAAGGGCGCCGACGACGTGCGCTACATCCAGTTCATGGGCAAGGACAACGTGCCCTTCCACACGCTCAGCTTCCCCGCCACGATCATGGGATCGGGCGAGCCGTGGAAGCTCGTCGACTACATCAAGTCGTTCAACTACCTGAACTATGACGGCGGCCAGTTCTCGACCAGCCAGGGCCGCGGCGTCTTCATGGACCAGGCGCTCTCGATCCTGCCCGCCGACTACTGGCGCTGGTGGCTGCTGAGCCACGCGCCCGAGAACTCGGACAGCGAATTCACGTGGGAGAATTTCCAGTCCTCGGTCAACAAGGACCTCGCCGACGTCCTCGGCAACTTCGTCAGCCGCGTCACCAAGTTCTGCCGCTCGAAGTTCGGCGAGGTGGTCCCCGAGGGCGGCCAGACCGGAGACCGCGCGAAGGCCCTGATCGAGGAGCTGGAGACCCGCGTCCGCGCCTACGAGGGCTTCATGGAGGCGATGGAGGTCCGCAAGGCCTCGGCCGAGCTCCGCGCCATCTGGGTCGCCGGGAACGAATATCTGCAGTCCGCCGCCCCCTGGGCCGTCTTCAAGGAAGACCCCGAGCGCGCCGCCGCGATGGTGCGCCTCGGCCTGAACCTCGTCCGCCTCTACGCGGTCCTGTCCGAACCCTTCATCCCCGACGCCTCGGCGGCGATGTTCGCCGCGATGGGCACCGACGACCGCTCGTGGCCCGGCCCGATCGCCGAGGCGCTGACCGTGCTGAAGCCCGGCCACGCCTTCACCACGCCCGACGTCATGTTCAAGAAGATCGCAGACGAAGAGCGCGGGGACTGGCAGAAGCGCTTCGCCGGTGTGCGGACCTGAGCCATGGGCGACGGCGTCCCCCGTGTCTATCAGGTCCCCGTCTGGCTTGAAGGTCCGGACAAGGACCAGCTTGCGGCGCTCCTGAGGGAGATTGCCGACGGCGCGGGCCTTGAGCTCGACATCGACCTTGAGACGGGCGCGATCCTGATCCTGTGCGACGACGAGCTGACGGTCGCCGTCGCTCTCGACGAACTGATCGAGGCGGCTGGCACCCGCCCGCGCATCGGTGCGCCCGAGACACGCTACGTGCAGACGGTGAAGCGACGTGCTGAGGTCAAATACTCGCACCTGAAACGTCATCCCGACAGGCGTCAGGTCGCGCATGTGACTTTGCGCGTCGAACCCGGTAAAGGCACAACCTTCCGCGACGAAACCCCGCACGGCAGCCTGCCCGCGAGCTTCGTGGCGGCGGTGGAAAAAGGCGTCGCCTCAGTCTTTCCCGGAGGCCCGGCGCCATTTCCCGGACTGCGCGCGGCGATGTGGGATGTCGCGGTCACGATGCTCGACGGGGAACATGATCCGGACTCGCCCGACGTCGCGGCAGAGATCGCCGCCCGCGTGGCAATGCGGGAAGCCGCGAAGAGCGCCGGGCAGGTCGCACTGGAGCCGATCATGGCACTCGAGATCACCGTGCCGCTGGCGCGCACCGCAGGCGTGACCGGCGATATGGTCTCGCGCCGTGGCAGAGTCCTGAAACAAGACGAGCGCGGCGACCTGGCAATCCTCCACGCCGAATGCCCGGCGACCCTTCTCTTCGGCTATTTCAATGCGCTGCGGTCCATGACCGAAGGCGCGGGCACCTACACCGCACGCTTCAGCCACTACGCGCCGATTCCCGGACAGGGGCCTGACGACTTCTCTCAGGCCATGGCCCTGCACGGCTGACCCCGGAACAGGCCGCGGCCGGATCCCCCGTCGAGGGAAACCCGGCCGCCGGGGGCCCATGCCCCCGACCCGTCCGGGCCTTTCGGCCCGGACCAGCCGTCGTCACACCGCGTCTGGTGTGGGCGCAGGCTCGGCCTTCGGCTTCGACCCGTTCAGCCCCAGAAGCGCCGCCGCGTCGCCGTCGAGCGCACCCCTGACGCCGTCGCCCAGCGTGACGCCGGCCGCATCGCCGATGGCCTTCAGAAGCGGCGCCTGGATCATCATGCCCTGCACCGAGTCGAAGACCTGGTCGATGGCGCCCGTCGTGCGGCCCTCGGGCACGCCATCCTTGCCGCCGCCATTCGACAGGCCGCTCACCTGCTGGATGCGGATCGAGTCTATCTTCTCGGCGGGCTTGACCATCTCGGCGATGATCGCGGGCAGGGCTTCCAGACGCGCCAGGATCAGCTTCATCTGGATGATCTCGGGGCTCATCCCGTTCTCGGCCGCGACCAGCTTCTCGCGGCCCTCGGCCTCGGCCGTGGCGCGGTCGAGCTCGGCCTTCGCGGCAATCGTCACCGCGTCGGCATCAGCCTGCGCAAGCGCCAGCTTCGCCTCGGCCTGGTCGCTCGCCGCCGCCTTCTCGGCCGCCGCCGAGACGCGGATCTGCACCGCCTCCTTCTCGGCAGCCTCTTCCGCCGCGATCAGCGTCACGCGCTTGGTCCGCTCGGCCTCGGCCGTGCGGCGGGCGGTGACGACGGCTTCCTCGGCCACCGCCGCCTCGGCCCGTGCGAGGTCGGCCGCGGCACGCGCGACACTCTCCTCCTCGGACTTCTTCGAGATCTCGATCTGGCGGGTCTTCTCGGCGATCTCGATCGCCTTCTCTTTCTCGATCTCGGCGGCCCGGGTCGCCTGTTCCCGCTCGATCCGGGCGCGCTCGGCCGCCTTCTTCGACTTCTCTTCCTGCTCGGCGGCCGCGGCCACCTCGTCGGACTTCATCGCCGAGAGCGCCACCGCCTGCTGGACGCGCGCAGCCTCCTGCTCCTTCTCGACCTCGTAGGTCTGGACCGCGGCCTGCTGCCTGGCCTTGGCGATCTCGACCTCGGTCTCGGCCTCGATGCGGGCACGGGTCTTCTTCTCGCGGCTGACCACCTCGGCCAGCTGCCGCATGCCCTGCGCGTTGAAGGCGTTGTTCTCGTCAAGCGCCGCGAAGGGCGTCTGGTCGAGCGCGGTCAGCGACACCGATTCCAGCTCCAGGCCGTTCTTGATCAGGTCCTCCGACACCGCCTGCTGCACCTGCTGCACGAAGTCCGAGCGCTTCTCGTGAAGCTCGTCCATCGTCATCTGCGCCGCGACCGAGCGCAGGCCGTCGACCAGCTTGCCCTCGATCATCTCGCGAAGCGCGGCGATCTCGAAGGTCCGGCCGCCCAGCGTCTGGGCCGCCCGCGCGATGCCTTCCTCGTTCGACTGGACGCGGACGTAGAACTCGACGCCCACGTCGACGCGCATCCGGTCCTTGGTGATCAGCGAGGCATCGCCGTTGCGCTGCACCTCAAGACGCAGCGTCGTCATGTTGATCGCCGTCAGCGCGTGGAACATCGGCAGGACCATGCAGCCGCCGTCGACCACGACCTTGCGGCCGCCGGCGCCGGTACGCACCAGGCTCGTCTCGCGGGTCGCGCGCTTGTAAAGCCGCGCCAGCACGAAGCCGGTGAAGATCAGGAACAGGATGGTCGCCGCGGCGATCATCGCGATGGTGTTGAGACCGTTCATATCACTCCTCCTTCGGGTGGGTAATCAGGACAGGGAAACAAGCCGGGGCTTTCCGGCGCGGTCGCGCAGGATCAGGACTTCGGTGCCTGCGGTAATCTGGTCGTTGGTATCCAGCGGCTCGGCCATCAGGTGATGGGTCGTGCCGAACCCGTCGAGATAGCGCACCTCGGCGGGCGAGCCCTTGCGCGCGGTGCCGACCGTCACCGTGCCGCGGCGGCGGTGGAAGCTCGAGGTCGCGTAGGTCTCGACCGACGGCAGCAGCCCGCCGACGAAGCGCGCGATGCGGCGCGCGCCCAGGAATGCCGGCACCAGCGCGATGGCCGAGGCGAGCCAGCCGCCGAGCGGCCCGATCCCCACCGCCGCCGTCGTGAACTGAAGCGCGAAACCGGCAAGCGCGAAGCTCATCGCAAGCGCCGCCAGCCAGATCAGCGCCGGCGCATCACCAAGGCCAAGCGCGTGCAGGACACCCGGAGCGGACTGCTCGGCCGCCGGTGCCTCGACGTCGGCGTCGAGATCCAGTTCGGCCATCGCCGCCTCCGGCAGGTCGGGCACGTCGGCCAGGTCCGGCGCCTCGATCCCGGCCTCGACGTCCCCGAGATCGAGGTCGGACGAAAGGCCGATCAGGCCGAGCGCCAGTTCGAGAAGCACCAGACCCACGAGCACGAACATCGCATAGGCGAAGGGCGCGTAGGCCGGGCTGGAAAGGGCTTCGAGCATCGCATGATCCTTGGCATGGGGCGACCGGTCCCGCGCGAGGCCTCTCGCGCGATCGAACATGGGTCGCGTCGGTTTTCAAAAGCGTTCAGTGCCCCGGTCGGGGCCGCTTCAGGCGCTCAGCCGGGCGATGGTTGCCCGAGTGCCGGTCGCTGAACGCAGACAGTGGTCTCACTCATCTTCGCGTCCTTTCACATACGCCGGTATACGGTCGCATACTTGTGATGTGGGGAGCCCTTGCGCTCACGAAAAGATGCCCGGCGCCGAAAATCGGCCGCAAGCGGCGGATTCCGGTGTGATGGTGCGTTTGGGCACACGAACATCACGATCAACCGCTCGTTTTGGGGAAGACTGTTTCCGGAATCGACGCAAGCAAGGGCGATTTTCAGCAGACAGCACAACCATAAGCTGATAAAGTGCCCCATATGATGAACGGTGATCTGCCTGG
>JBNLCA010000272.1:0-6399 GCA_050303575.1 Paracoccaceae bacterium | reverse complement strand
GGCCCGAGGCCGGCATCTCGCCGACATGGCGGATGAAGCGGCGGCCCGAGAATATCTCGACGAAGGTGCGGCCGGCATTCTCGACCGAGGCGCGCGCGATCCGGTCGCGCTCGGCCGGATCCATCTCAGGGAAGATCAGGTCGAGGTTCGCGCGGCTCCGGCGCAGATATCCCGCGACCGGCGCCACCGTCCAGAGCGTCAGCTTGCCGACCAGCGGCACCCGCGCCCGGTAGGGCACAAGCCGCGCCAGCCCCAGAAGCAGGCGGAGCGCGACATTGATCGTCCAGTCGTAGGCGGCCTGCCGCAAGGGCTCCTCCCCAAGGCGCGTCCGAAGGAGCCATTGGGCGGGCCTCCGGGGGCGGGGCCGGATATAGGCGGCGGCGCAGACAAGCTCAAGCCGGGGAGTCGGGCAGGGAGGTCGTCCCATGCCGCGAGCGCGATCCGGCATTCCGCCACGGCAAGGTCGGCTCGTCGTTCCACGAAGGCGAAACCGCCGATCTCTGTTTTCGGCCGTTGCGGCCGAAGGCGCCGGGCCGAACGCTCTCCATCTACCTTGGCCCAATGACGGAGAAGGGCTCGGCCCGGCAGCGCGAGCCGGTGCCTTTGCGGCGCCTCTCGGGGGCGTCCAGCGTCCGAGATCGGCCACCCCATCGAGTCTCCGGCTCAGCCGCCGCTGCGCGAAACCGCGGGCCGGTGATGACACTGCTTCCGTTTCGCCCTGCACGGCGGCAAGCAATCTCGGGGTGCCGGGCGAATCCGGCGCGCTAATCCTCCTGCGTCACCATGACCAGCTCGCCCCGCGCCTCGAGATCGCGGATCGCGGTGACGACCTCGGCCATTGCCGCCTCGCCGTCCTTTTCGCTGACCTTGCCGCGTTCGCCCACTTCCTCGCGCAGCTGTTCCGCAAGGCGCTTCGACATGCCGCCATAGAGGAACTCGGCCACCGCCTCGCCCTGTTCGCCCTTGGTCAGCCCGGCGGCCAGTGCGGTGACAAGCGACGCCTGCGGGCACTCCCTGGTCAGCTTGGGCACATCGCGCGGCTCGATCCGGGCGGGAATGTCGAAGAAGGTGAAGATCGCCTTGCGGACTTCGGCGGCGAACTCGGCGTCTTCCTGTTCGAGGCCCTCCAGCACGTCGTCGCGGGTCGCGGCCTTGGAATAGTTCAAGATCGCGCCCACCCGTTCCACCGGCGAGCTTTCGAAGGCCATGGCGGGCTCGGCCTCGACCTGCTGGACCAGCGCCAGGCCGATGCGGTGCACGACCTCGGGCGCGATACGGGCAGTGTCGGCGATGGCGCGGGCGATGCGGCGGGCCTTGTCGCCCGGGATCTGGCTCAGAAGCTCGGCCGAGCGCGAAACCGAAAGCTTCGAGAGCATGACCGCGCCGACCTCGACGCTTTCGGCCTTCAGAAGCGTCAGCATCTGAGCCGCCGAAAGGCCCGCGACGCGGACCCATGGATCGCCCTTGCCCGACAGGAGCGCCTGCCGGCGCAGGCGGCTTGCCGTCGCGGCGCTGATGTGACCTTCGAGCACGCCCAAGGCGCCTTCGATCCCGCCGGGAAAGGCGAGGCCAACCGAATCGAGTTCGCCCACGAATTCCTCGACCACCGTTCTCAGCGTTGTGCGGTCGACCACCCGCATCTCTCCCATCGCCTCGGTCAGGGTCAGCTGCTCGTCGTCGGAGAGCGCGGCAATCGGTACCTGCTCGCCTTCGGACAGCAGCAGACGCACGATGACGGCGGCCTTCTGCCGGCGCGACAGGGCGCGGGGCGACGGCGCAGGCGTATCGGGAAAGGCCAGGGGCGCGGGACCGCTGCCCAGATTGCCGAGGGCAAGGTCCGTCATGTCAAAGCCTCCGAACCGGGTTACCGGAGCGGAGACTGACGGGCTTCGGTTAAGGGCGGCTTACCGCCGGGCCGAAATCAGCTGTTGGTCACCGGCACGCAGACCTGGTTGGTCGCGTCCCAGGTCTGTCCATCGACGCATTGCGACGTGCTCTGGGTCGCCGTGTCGTGGCCGCACATGGCCGAGGCGACGACGGGCGAAAGCGCAAGGGCGAAGGTGGCAAGGGCAAGTCTAAGCTTCATCGGACGTCTCCTTCTGCTTGACCTAAGGAAAACATGGGGCGCCTGCCTGTGGCAAGCGCCCCGAGGTCTGGTCACGAGGGTGTGAGATTACCAGACGAAGCCTGCACCGTGCTGGATGGCATTCGCCAGCGCCTCGGCCGGCCAGCCGCCGACGCCGCCACGGGTCTCGATCTCGACCAGCTCGGCACGGGCGAGGTCCATCTCGCCGGCCTCGACGTGGGCCATGCCCTTGTACGAGCGGACCAGAAGGTTGTCCGGGTTCTGCGCGATGGCCTTGGCGTAGAGCGCCATGCCCAGCTCGCGGCGGCCGGCCTTGCGGTTGGCGAAGCCCAGGATCGTCAGCGCCTTGTCGCTTTCGGGGTTCTCCATCGCCGAGGCGACGATGATGGCGCTCTCGTAGCGGCCGTTCTCGGCCAGCTCGCGGGCGGCATCGAAGAGCGCGTCGTCATTCCAGCCGGACTGTTCGGCGGTGACGCACTCGTTCTTGTTGGGGTCGAAGACCTGGCCGTCGGCGCAGGTGGTCGAGGTCTGGGTCTTCGGCGCCGGGGCCGGGTCGTCCGAACCGACGGCGAGGGCCGGAAGCGGGGCGAGGATCAGGGCGGCGAGGAGGGAAAGGCGGGTCATTGTCGGGTGCTCCACTGTGCTGGGGTGTGTTGTGCCAGGGTTACGTGGAGGATCGCAGGTTTATTCCCCGAAGACTCGAGAAAAAATGGTGTCGACGTGTTTGAGGTGGTAGCCAAGATCGAACTTTTCCTCGATTTCCTCGTCACTTAGCGCCGCTTTCACCTCGGAATCCGATTTCAGTTCAGCCATGAAATCGGCGCCCTCGTTCCAGACTTTCATCGCGTTGCGCTGAACCAGCCTATAGGCATCCTCGCGCGAAACGCCCTTCTGGGTCAGCGCCAGGAGCACGCGCTG
Source organism: Paracoccaceae bacterium (assembly GCA_050303575.1). GTDB lineage: Bacteria > Pseudomonadota > Alphaproteobacteria > Rhodobacterales > Rhodobacteraceae > JBNLCA01. Next base: position 3,395 of record JBNLCA010000272.1, on the reverse strand, counting down.
CGAATGCACGAGGCCCCGGAACTTCTCCATGTTGGCCATCATGTTCTCGGGGTAGACGACCATGTTCTCGACAACGCCCGTCAACCGCGCCAGCGCGAAGTCGAGCGTGATGGTGGCATCCGGCCCGATCATCCGCTCGACCGACGAGTGCGAGATGTCCCGCTCGTGCCAGAGCGCGACGTTCTCCATCGCCGGCAGCGCCATCGACCGGACCATGCGGGCAAGACCGGTCAGGTTCTCGGTCAGGACCGGGTTGCGCTTGTGCGGCATCGCCGAGGACCCTTTCTGGCCCGGCGAGAAGAACTCCTCGCCCTCCAGCACCTCGGTGCGCTGCATGTGCCGGATCTCGATGGCGAGGTTCTCGATCGACGAGGCGACGATGCCGAGCGTGGCGAAGAACATCGCGTGGCGGTCGCGCGGGATCACCTGGGTGGAGATCGGTTCGGGGCGCAGGCCCATCGCCTTGCAAACATGTTCTTCCACGCGCGGGTCGATGTTGGCGAAGGTCCCGACGGCGCCCGAGATGGCGCCGGTGGCGACCTCCCAGCGGGCCTTTTCCAGCCGGTTCTTGTTGCGGTCCATCTCGGCGTAGAAGCGCGCGAAGGTGAGGCCCATCGTGGTCGGTTCGGCGTGGATGCCGTGGCTGCGGCCGATGCGCGGCGTCATCTTGTGCTCGTAGGCGCGCTTCTTCAGCGCGGCGAGAAGGCCGTCCATGTCCTTCAGGAGGATGTCGGCGGCGCGCGTCAGCTGAACGTTCAGCGTTGTGTCGAGGACATCCGACGAGGTCATGCCCTGGTGCACGAAGCGCGCCTCGTTCGCGCCGACGATCTCGGCAAGGTGCGTCAGGAAGGCGATGACATCGTGCTTGGTCACCCGCTCGATCTCGTCGATCCGGGCGACGTCGAAGGTCGCGTCCTTCGCCTTCCAGACGGCCTCGGCGTTTTCCTTCGGGATCGTGCCCAGCTCGGCCATGGCGTCGCCCGCATGCGCCTCGATCTCGAACCAGATGCGGAACCGCGTTTCGGGGCTCCAGACGGCGACCATCTCGGGGCGGGAATAGCGCGGGATCATGCTCTTGCCTTTTTCTGCCGGACGCGCGCCTCTTAGCCCCATGACGGGCAGGGAGCAAGCTGGCGGACCGACCGGCCTCGCGGACTTCGTGGGGCGATGGCGGCTGGTGCGCCAGATCGACGACCGGCGGGCGGGAGCCATCGGCCGGATGGAGGGCGAGACGCTCTTCACGCCGGTCGGGGAGGGCCTTCGCTGCGACGAGACCGGGCGCCTCACCTACGGCGGCACCGAGATGGAGGCGCGGCGCACCTATCTCTGGCGCGCCGTGCCGGGCGGCGTCGCCGTCGCGTTCGAGGACGGGCGGGAATTCCACGACTTCCGTTTCGCGCCCGCGCCGGAGGCCTCGCATATCTGCGAGCCCGACCACTACCGCGTGCGGTACGACTTCTCGCACTGGCCCGACTGGAGCGCCACCTGGCAAGTGACCGGCCCGCGCAAGGATTATCTGTCGTCGAGCCGCTACAGCAGAGAGGGTTGACCTTCCCCCGTGGGAACCTTTCAGTCTCTGTGCCGGGAGGACCCATGAAACCGATGATCCTGCTTCTGGCGCTCGCCGGGGCGGCCCAGGCCGAGCCGCTTGTCGAGGTGACGGTGCCCGATCTCTCACCCGACGAAGCCGTCGGAAAGGCGCTTTTCGATGCCAATTGCGCTGCCTGCCACGGCGAGAACGCAGCCGGCAGTTCCGAGAAGGGACCGCCCCTCGTTCATCCGATCTACGAGCCCGGTCACCATGGCGACATCGCCTTCTATCATGCTGCGCTGAACGGGTCGCGGGCGCATCACTGGCGGTTCGGGGACATGCCGCCGGTCGCCGGGATCGCCGAGGCCGACATCGCGGCGATCGTGACATATGTGCGCGCCCTGCAGCGCGCGAACGGCATCGATTGACCCAGCGCAAGGCGGTATCCTTTGAGCGCACCTAGAGTCGAGCGTCGGAGGGGCAGCCCATGAAGATTCTCGTCGTCTACGCCACGACCGACGGCCAGACCCGCAAGATCGCGCGCTTCGCCGCCGACCGGCTGGCCGAGGCGGGCCACACGGTCGAGTTGGTTTCGGCCCGTGACGCCGAGGGGGTCGGCCCGAAGCGGTTCGATGCGGCGATCCTCGCCGGGTCGGTCCATCTCAAGGCCTATCAGCCGGAACTGGTGGGCTTCGCCCGCGGTGTCGCCGACACGCTGAACGCGATGCCGACGATGTTCATCTCGGTCTCGCTGTCGGCGGCGGGCGACGATCCCGAGGACTGGGCCGGGCTCGAGGCCTGCGACCTTCAGTTCTCGTCCGCGACCGGCTGGCATCCCAAGCGGATCGAGCATGTCGCCGGCGCGTTCCGCTTCACGCAGTACGACTTCTTCCGCGCCTGGGCGATGCGCTGGATCGCGCAGGCCAAGGGCGAGGAGGTACACCCAAACAAGGACAGGGAATATACCGACTGGATGAAGCTTGGCGCCGCGCTCGAGGAGTGGGCCGGCGCGCTCGGCTGATCTTGCGGGCGGGCTGGGCGCGGTGCATCAAGGCGGCCGGGAGGACCGCCGGATGAAACGCTCGCGCATCAACGCCATCATGGAAGAGGCCGAGGCGATGATCGCCTCCCACGGTTTCGTCCTGCCGCCCTTCGCCTGGTGGACGCCGGACGAGTTCCGCACCAAGGTCGCCGGCACCCGGATCGCCGAGGCGGCGATGGGCTGGGACATCACCGATTACGGGCAGGGCGATTTCGACGCGCTGGGGCTTTTCCTCTTCACCGTGCGGAACGGGCGTCTGGCCGACCTGCAGCGCGGCGGCGGCATGGCCTATGCGGAGAAGCTGCTGATATCGCGGCAGGACCAGATCTCGCCCATGCATACCCACGTCATCAAGGCCGAGGATATCATCAATCGCGGCGGCGCGACGCTGGCGGTCAGGCTGCACGGCTCGGACGACGCCGGCGGTTTTGCCGAAGACAAGGGTGGAACCGTCCATTGCGACGGCGTCCCGCGCCCCTTCGCGGCCGGAGAGGTGCTGAAGCTGGCGCCGGGCGAAAGCGTCACGCTGATGCCGGGCGACTGGCACGAATTCTGGGGCGAGGGCGGTGACGTGCTGATCGGCGAGGTCTCGACGGTGAATGACGACCTGACCGACAACATTTACCGCGACCCGATCGGCCGGTTTTCCGAGATCGAGGAGGACGTCGCACCGACGCATCTTCTGGTGAGCGACTACGAGACCTGGCTGCGCTGACGCGGCCGATTCCAGACCCGCGGCTTAGGATAGCCTCGTCGCAGCCGGCAAAGCCCAAGCGTGTGGCCGCGGGTCAGGGCGTGACGGAGTCGGTCTCGGCTCCGCCG